>DASUPA010000162.1:0-6759 GCA_036276335.1 Candidatus Methylomirabilota bacterium
GCGCGCGCCAGCGCCGCGCCCGCGCGCCGCGCCTGCGCCACCTGGCTCGGGTCGTCGATCGCCACGGCGGTGGTGAGGTGGCTCACCGCCATCGCGTGATCCGCACGACGGTCCCCTCGCCGGGCCGCGACTGGATGTCGAACTCGTTGGACAGCCGCCTGGCGCCGCCGAGACCGAGGCCGAGACCGCCGCCGGTCGTGAAGCCGTTCCGCATGGCCGCCTCGACGTCGGCGATGCCGGGGCCGTGGTCGCGGAAGGTCAGGCGGAGGCCGCGACGCCCACCCTCGACGAGCATCTCGATGTCGACGGTGCCGCCGCCGCCGTGGACCACCGTGTTCCGCGCCAGCTCGCTGGCGGCGGTCACGATCTTCGTCTGGTCCACCAGCGAGAAGCCCGACTCCACGGCGAGCGCGCGAACGCGCTGGCGGACGGCGACGATGTCCGCGTCGGAGGCGACGGGCAGCTTGTCACTCCGGATCAGCGGCATGCGCCCGTCCCTGGTGCACGGTCTCGCCCACGGACGCGCGCAGCATCTCCATCGCGCGCTCCACCGTCAGCGCCGTGCGGACGCCGCTCAGCGACATGCCCAGCTCCACGAGCGTGATGGCGACCGCGGGCCGCATCCCGACGACGACCGTCTCGGCGTCGAGCACGCGGGACATCGCGGCGATGTTGGCGAGCATCCGGCCGATGAAGGAGTCGACGATCTCGAGCGACGAGATGTCGATGAGGACGCCGCGCGCGCGGTGCCTGACGACGCTCGCGGTGAGATCGTCCTGGAGGGTCATGGCGAGCCGGTCGTGCATGTCGACCTGGATCGACACGAGCAGGAACTCGCCCATCTTGATGATCGGGATGCGGTCGACGTCCGCCATGGCTACGCCTGGGAACGGGCGCGGCCGACCGCGAGCCCCGTCCGCTGCAGCGCGACCGCGAAGGCGTCGGCCAGCGTCGCCTTCGTCACCACCGAGTGCAGCTCCACGCCGAGATGGACGATGGTCTGCGCGATCTGCGGCCGGATGCCGCTGATGATGCAGTCGGCACCCATCAGCCGCGCGGCCGCGATGGTCTTCAGCAGGTGCTGGGCCACCAGCGTGTCGACGGTCGGCACGCCCGTGATGTCGATGATCGCGATGGAGGCGCCCGTCTCCACGATGCGCTGGAGCAGGTTCTCCATCACCACCTGGGTGCGCGCGCTGTCGAGCGTGCCGATGAGGGGCAGCGCCAGGATCCCGTCCCAGAGCTGGACGACGGGGGTCGACAGCTCCAGCATCGCCTCGTTCTGCCGGGCGATCACCTCCTCGCGGCTCTGCTGGTGCGCCTCGGTCGTGAAGAGTCCCAGGCGATCCAGCAGCACGCTCGCCGCCCACATCTCGTCGGCGAGCACCGTCGCGTCGTGGCCGATCTCCTGACGCAGCCGGCCGAACAGCGGGTCCTTGAGGGAGTAGACGAACATCGCCGTCTCGGACGGCGTGAACCCCTGCCGGGCGCGCTCGCTCGACAGCTGCCGCAGCTGCTCGCGCACCGGCTCCCACGCCGCCGCGTCGACGTCGACGCCGGCCTGGACGGCAGCCGCCCGCAGGCGGCGGAGGAAGTCCTGGCACTGCTCGCGCACGTCGGCCTCCCGGATGAGGTCGCGGCGCGAGCCGGGAGCCTTGAGGAGCTTGTCGACCCAGGCGGTGAGCAGCTCGTGCTCGTGCTTGTCGAGAATCTGGACGACCCGGCTTCCGGAGGGGGTGGCCATGCAGGACTCCTTGCAGTAGTTACACCGCGCACGGGCGGGTGGTGTCGTTCCGGATGATCTTTTCTCAGTATATCGGGCGGACCAAGCGCGGGCGGACCGGGCCCCCAGAACCCGGCTGGACGGCGCGCCCTGCTCAGCGAGCGGGCAGGAGCCGGCGCACGGTGGCGATCAACACCTCCGGCTCCACCGGATCGAACAGGTACTCGTCCGCGCCCGCGGCGAGGCCCTGGCGACGGTGGTCGTCGTCCTTGTACACGGACGTCTTCTGGATGACCGGGATCGCGCGGGTGATGGCGTCGCTCTTGAGCCGCCGGCACACCTCGAACCCGTCGATGTCGGTGAGCGCGACGTCGAGCACGATGAGGTCGGGCGACAGCCGGGCCAGGCGGAGGGCGTCGCGTCCGGTCGCGGTCTCGCGGACGTCGAACCCGGCGCCCGCGAGGACGCGCGTGGTCGCGTAGCGTGTGTCGGGCCGGTCATCGACGACGAGGATGGTTCTCATCGGAGCTTGCCATACTAGGGGCGCCGCCGAGGGGCGTCAAGGTGGTACCATCCCGGGGCTGTGAGCCTTCCGAGAACCGCGAGCGCGATCATCGTCGGCGGCGGCGTCGTCGGCTGTTCCATCGCCTACCACCTGGCCGGCCGCGGTCTGCGCGACGTCCTGGTCCTCGAGCGCGAGACGGTCGGCAGCGGCACCACGAGCAAGGCGGCCGGCGGGATCCGCGCGCAGTTTCCCACCGAGACCGAGATCCGCTTCTCCCTCGAGTCGATCGGCGTGTTCGAGCGCTTCGAGGACGAGTTCGGCGTCGATCCCGGGTACCGGAAGATCGGCTACCTGTTCCTCGTGTCCGACGCCGCCGACCTGCGCCGCTTCGAGGAGCGCATCGCGCTCCAGCGCCGCCTCGGCGTCGACGTCCGCGTGATCACGCCCGACGACGCCCGGAAGCTGGTGCCGGCGCTGCGGGTCGACGACCTTCTGGCCGCCGTCTGGGGTCCCGGCGACGGCCTCGCCGGCCCCGCGGAGGTGACGGCCGGCTTCGCGCGGCGCGCCCGCGAGCGCGGCGTGCGCATCGCGGAGGGCGTGCGCGTCACGGCCATCGAGCGCGACGGCGATCGCGTGACCGGCGTGACGACGACGGACGGCGCGGTCTCCGCGCCGCTCGTCGTCAACGCGGCGGGTCCGGCGGCGGCGCGCGTGGCGCGCATGGCGGGCGTCGAGGTCGCGGTGCACCCGCGCCGCCGCCACATCTTCTTCACCGAGCCGTTTCCCGAGATCCCCGGGCCGGTGCCGCTCACCACCGACCGCGCCAGCGGCTTCTACTTCCGCAAGGAGCTGGAGCAGGTGCTGCTGAGCCCGGGCGACGTCCAGGACATCGGCGAGGACTTCGAGGTCCCGATGGACGCGGCCATGGTCGGCGAGGCCGTGCAGAAGGCGGTCGACCGCGTGCCCCTGCTGGAGCAGGCGCGGATCGCCGGCGGCTGGGCGGGCCTGCGCCCCCTCACGCCCGACGACCACGCGATCATCGGCTGGGCGCCCGGCGTCACGGGCTTCTTCCTGGCCGTCGGGTTCGGCGGCCACGGGTTCCAGCACTCGCCCGCCACCGGCCGCCACGTCGCGGCGTGGATCGTCGACGGCAAGCCGGCGATGGATCTCTCGCTCTTCGACCCCGCGCGCTTCGCGGGCGGAGCCACGCCCCTCTCTCTCAGGCCACCCACGCCCAGCGAGGACACAGCGCTCCGATACAGCGAGGGGCCGGATGCCGAGTGAGCTGACGATCGGTGATGTCCGCGTCGTCCTGGCCGACATTCCCGTCAAGCGTCCGCACCGCATGTCGTTCACGACCCTCGAGACGATGAACTTCGCCTTCGTGCGGATCGAGACGCGCGGCGGCCTCGTGGGCTGGGGCGAGGCGGCCTGCCTCGGCGGCCCCACCTGGAGCGAGGAGTCGGCGGAATCGGTCCAGGCCGTCATCGAGAGATACATCGCGCCGTGGCTGGTCGGCCGCGACGCGGCCGGCATCGAGCCGCTGCGCCAGGAGATGGCCCGGCGCGTCCAGGGCAATCCGTTCGCGCGGGCGGCGGTGGAGATGGCGCTGTGGGATCTGAACGGCCGCGCGCTCGGAGTGCCGGTGCACCGCCTCCTCGGCGGGCGCGTGCGCGACCGCGTGCCGCTGTCGTGGTCGCTGGCGGTGACGAGCCCGGAGGCGGAGCTGGAGGAGGCGCGGCAGAAGCTCGCGCTGGGGCACCGGATCTTCAAGATCAAGACGGCGGCCCACCCCCTGGCGCACGACGTCGAGCGCGTGCGCCGGATCCGCGAGGCGGTCGGCGCCGGCGTCTCGCTCCGCGTGGACGCCAACCAGGGCTGGGACCGGGCCACCGCGCTCACCGCCGTCCGGGCGCTCGAGCCGTACGCGCTCGACTTCGTCGAGCAGCCGGTGGCGAGGTGGGACCTGGACGGGATGGCCGAGATCGCGCGGCGCGTCGCGGTGCCCATCATGGCCGACGAGTCGTGCGGCACGCCGCACGACGCACTGGCCATCGCCCGGCTCGGCGGCGTGTCGATCCTGGCGCTGAAGGTCACGAAGTCGGCGGGCATCCTCGGCACGATGGCGATCGCCCGCATCGCGGAGGCAGCGGGGCTCGGCGGCTACGTCGGCTGCATGATCGAGACGTCGCTGGGCACCGCGGCCTACCTGCAGGTCGCCCTGGCGGCGGCCCCGGTGACCTGGGGGTGCGAGCTCTTCGGTCCGCTGCTGCTCGAGGGCGACGTGGTCCGGCGGCCCGTGCAGTACGCCGACGGCGCCATCCTCGCCCTCGACGGCCCGGGGCTGGGCGTCGACGTGGACGAGACGGCGGTGAAGGAGTGCACACGACGGTGAAGGAGAACGGCATGCGACGGTTGATGGGGGCGGGGCTCGTGGTGGCGCTGGCGCTGTGGACGTGGCCCGCGGCGGCGCAGCAGAAGAATCTCACCTGGACGGCGGGGCAGGTCGGCGGCGGCTGGTACTCGCAGGCCGGCGGCTTCGTCGAGCTCATCAAGGGCAAGGACAGCTCGTTCAACATCAAGGTCGTCCCGGGCGCGGGCATCCAGAACATGTCCAAGCTGCAGCAGGGCGAGACGGAGATCGCCTGGGGGCTGCCGCCGTTCATCGCCGCGTCCTACAACGGCCAGGATCCGTACAAGAGCAAGCACCCGGACATGCGCCTGGTGATGAACGGGCTCGGCTTCGTGCACATCCAGGTCGGCGTGCCCGCCGACTATCCCGCGAGCACTGTCCGCGACGTCTTCGAGCTGGCGAAGAGCAAGCCCATCACCATCGGCACCACGCCGCCGGGCGGCTCCGACGAGTGGGTCATGCGAAAGGTGTTCGAGTTCTACAAGACCACCTACAACGACGTCCGCGCCAAGGGCGGCAAGGTCATCCTCGTCTCCTACAGCGACCTCACCACCCAGTATCGCGACCGCAACATGGACGTCTTCTTCGCCAACCTGGCGGTGCCGGGAGCCGCCCTCCAGGAGGCGTCGCTGGCGCGCAAGATGAAGATCCTGCCGATGGACGACGACCTCATCAAGTTCCTCGAGTCGCACGGGCTCTCCCGAGGCACCATCCCCAAGGGCTCGTACAAGGACGTCGTGAACAACGACAAGGACATCCCGACCATCGCGATGGCGAACACCATCGTGGCGAACGCGAAGACGCCCGCCGACGTCGTCTACCAGTTCACCAGGGTGCTGCTCTCGGACCTCGACGGGGTCCGCAAGGTCCATCCCGCCTTCAAGGACTTCGATCCCAAGGACGCGGTCAAGCTCGCCAACGTGCCGCTGCACCCGGGCGCCGAGAAGGCGTACAGGGAGGCCGGCCTCCTGAAGTAGCGCGATGCGCGAGCTGCACGGCGTCGTGGGCTGGGCGGTCGGCGGCTGGGCCGCCGCCGCCGCCCTGTTCCACATCTGGACGGCGTACGCCGGCGCCTGGGAGCCGCGGGAGATGCGCGCGGTGCACCTGCTGTTCCTGGTTCCGCTGGCGTTCGTGCTCTTCCCGGCCCGTGCGCGCTCTCCCCGCGACCGCGTCACGCCCGGGGACTGGGCCTGGGTGCTGGCCTCGCTGGTCCCGTGCCTCTACGTGCTCGTCAACGCCCAGGAGCTGACCGAGCGCTGGGAGGGCGTGCACCCCGTCACCACGCCGCAGGTCCTCCTCGGCACCCTCCTCGTCCTGGCCGTGCTCGAGGCCGCCCGCCGGGCGGTCGGCTTCTGGTTCTTCGTCACCACGCTGGTCTTCATCACGTATCTCGTGGTGGCGCCGTGGATGCCTGGCTTCTTGCAGTCGCCGCGCGCCTACAGCTATCCGCAGCTGATCGAGATGTTCTTCCTCTACGCCGACGAGGGCGTGCTCGGCTCGCTCACCGGCATCTCGTCGAATCTCCTGATGATCTTCATTCTCTTCGCGGCCTTCATGCTGCACTCGGGGGTCGGCCGCTTCTTCATGGACATCTCGATCATGCTCGCCGGCCGCTACCGCGGCGGCCCCGCCAAGGTGGCCGTGGTCTCGTCGGGCCTGTACGGGACGATCAGCGGCTCGTCGGTCGCCGATTGCTACGCCACCGGCAGCTTCACCATCCCGCTCATGAAGAAGATCGGCTACAGGCCGGAGATCGCGGCGGCGATCGAGGCCACGGCGTCCTGCGGCGGCCCCCTCATGCCGCCGATCATGGGCGCCGCGGCGTTCATCATGGCGGAGCTGACCGGCGTGCCGTACCAGAAGATCATCGTGGCGGCGGCGCTGCCGGCCGTCCTGTACTACGTCTCGATCCTGGCCACCGTGCACTGGGAGGCGCTCAAGCACGGCATCGGGACGATGACCGCGGAGCTGCCGCCGCTGGCGAGCCTGCTGCGGCGGGCGGTGCTCTTCACGCCGTTCGTCACCGTGCTGTACTTCCTCCACGCCGGCTACTCGCCGGCGAAGTCGGCGCTCTACAGCCTGCTGACGGCCGTGGTCGTCTCCTGGGTGGCCGGCGAC
>DASUPA010000163.1:0-22408 GCA_036276335.1 Candidatus Methylomirabilota bacterium
CAGGGCGCGCAGCAGGCCACGCCCCGTCATCTACCACTCGAGACGCGATTCGACGGGGAGGCCGCGCTGGAAGCCGCCCTCGTCGATCGCGCGCCTGGCGCCCATCTCCTCCAGCACGAGCATCGCGGCCGGCATGAGCGACTCGCCGACGTGGAACCGTGGAAACGCCTCACGCTCGAAGAGGGCCACGCTGATGCCCCGACGTGCGAGGAAGGCGCCGGCGCTCGAGCCGCCCGGCCCGCCGCCGACGATCGCCACGTCGACCTGCGGCATCAGGACCTCGTCGCCAGCGTGTCGGCGGCGATGGCGCCGCCGCCGGCGCCGTCGACGTCGAGCCGCTCCTGCGCGTACAGGGTCTCGATGAGCGCGGTGATCGCCTGCGACAGGCGACGGCCGGCCATGCCCTGGAGGAGCAGCATGGGGAGGACGACGGGCAGCACGAGCGCCGCCGTCGCCGCCACCGTCGCGCGCCGCAGGCGCGGATGGCGCCGCCAGCTGCCCAGCCGGGCGCCGAGGCGCTGCACGGCGGCGGCGCCGATGGCCAGGCCCCACACCGGGCCGCTGCCGTACGGCGCCGCCGCCGTCAGCATCGCCGCGTGCCGCGCACGCCGCCGCGGCCCGCGGAAGACGCCGACCACCTCGGCTGCGCCGGCCGCCGTCTCCCCGCCGAAGCGCGCGAGCGCACGCCCGGCCACGAATGCCCCGATGGCCACGCCGTCGGCGGCGGGACGGAAGCGGCTGCGCGAGGCGGCACGCGGCAGCGCCCGCACCGGTACCTCGCGCACGAGGAAGCCCCGCTCGGCAGCGGCCATGAGCAGCTCCGTCTCGAAGACGAAGCCGCCGCGGTGCGTGGGCACGGCGTCGAACACGGCGAGCGGATACAGCCGGAAGCCGGACTGGGTGTCGCGCACGCGAAGCCCGCTGGCCCAGCTCGCGAAGAAGCCGGCGACCCGGATGGCATCGAGGCGCTCGGGCGGGACGGCGTCGGCGTCGCCCAGACGTCCGCCGACGACGATCGTCCGCGGGCCGGCCGCGGCGAGCAGCGCGGGCACGTCGTCCGGATCGTGCTGGCCATCGGCATCGAGGGTCAGGATGTGTGAGGCGCCGCGCCCGCGCGCCGCGGCGATGCCGGTCCGCAGCGCCTGCGCCTTGCCGAGCCGGCGGCCGTGCCGGAGAACCTCGGCCCCCGCCTCCCGCGCGACCGTCCCCGTGCCGTCCGTCGAGCCGTCGTCGACGACCAGCACGGGGCCGTGGCGGCGGGCGCGCGCAACGACGGCGCCGATGGTGGCGCGCTCGTCGTGCGCCGGGATCAGGAGGATCGGGGTCACGCCGCGCGCACCACGAGCGCGACGTGCGCGCCCCCGCGCGCGAGCCCATGCACGAGGCCGGCCCGTGAGCTCACCCGCGTGACGGCCGTCACCGGCTCGGCGGCGGCCGGCAGCAGGCCGGAGCGCGCGGTCCAGGCGGCGGCGGCCACGCGCAGGACGCCGAGCCCGGCGTGGCGGCCGAGCAGCCGCGCGAGCGCCGCCGCCGGCGGCGCCTGCGGTCCCAGCGCGGCCGACAGCACCGCGTGCTCCCACGCGTCCCGCGCCGCGTCGCCACTCGCGGAGACGTAGACGGCACCCAGGTGCGCGGCATCCACGCCCGCCTCCTCCAGCACGGCCTCGATCGCGCGCGAGCGGCGCTGTCGTCCGACGCCCCACGGCCGGGCCGGCAGCGCACGCCACGCCGCGGCGGCCACCTCGCCCAGGATCGTCGCGCCCCGCGCCTCGGCGGCCGCGCGCGACTCGAGCACGACGAAGGCCGCGCCCTCACCGAACCGGTCGGCGAAGCCGAGCGCCGGCAGCTGTTGCTCCACGACCGGATCGATCTCGTCGACGCCGCCGGCCAGCACCGCGGACGCCTGGCCCGTGGCGACCGCGGCGACGGCACGCGCGACCGCCAGCTCCCCGGCCACGGTGGGCGCGTTGAGGGTGAGCGCGAGCTCGCGCGCGCCCACGGCGATGGCCGTGGTGGCCGCCATCGTGTTCATGACGGTGTTCGGGAACAGCAGCGGCGACAGGCCCGACGGGCCGCGCTCGAGGAAGCCGTCGGCGAAGACGTGCGTGGAGGCGAGATCGCCGAACTCCGTGCCCACGACGAGGCCGAGCCCGCGCGTGGGCTCCAGGCGCGATTCGCGCACCGCGAGCTGCGCGGCCGCGATGCTGAGCTGGCACACGCGCGAGAGCCGCCGCGCGTCACCCGGATCGATCAGCGCGGAGAGCGCGGAGGCCGGCACGCGCGCGACCTGGCCCTCGGCGATCCCGGGCGCCGGCCGGGGCGCGGCGAGGAAGGCGCCGAGCGCCGCCGAGTCGCCGACGATGCCGGCATTGACCACGCCGACGCCGGTGATCACCACGCGCGCGCGCCCCGTCATCTCAGCGTCGCCGGAAGAGCAAGGTCACGTTCTGGCCGCCGAAGCCGAACGAGTTGGAGATCGCGCAGTCCAGGACCGCCTCGCGCGGGGCGCGCGGCACGCAATCGAAGCGGACCTCCGGATCCGGCGTCTCGAGGTTGGCCGTGGGCGGGACGACCCCGTGGGTGAGCGCCAGCACCGTGGCGATGGCCTCGAGGCTGCCGGCGGCGGCCATCGTGTGGCCGATCATCGACTTCGTCGACGACAGCAGCACCGCGCCCTCGCCGAACACCCGCTCGAGCGCGCGCGCCTCCACCCGATCGTTCTGCGGCGTCCCCGTGCCGTGCGCGTTGACGTACTGGACCGCGGGCGGCGTCTCGCGCGCCTGCCCGAGCGCGTCGCGGATGGCGCGCACCATCCCGTCGCCCTCGGGCTCGGGCGCCGTGATGTGATAGGCATCGGTGGTCATCCCGTAGCCGGCCAGCTCGGCGTACGCGCGCACGCCGCGGGCGCGGGCGCGCACAGCCTCCTCGAGGACGACGAAGCCCGCGCCCTCGCCGATGGACATGCCCCTCCGCGCGCGATCGAAGGGACGGCACGGCGCCGGATCGAGCAGCTTCAGCGCGTTGAAGCCCATGAAGCAGATCCGCGTGATGGCATCCACGCCGCCGGCGACGGCGACGTCGACCACGCCGTCGGCGATCAGCGCGGCCGCCTCGGCGACGGCCACCGCCCCCGAGCTGCAGGCGGTCACCACGGTGTGTCGTGGCCCGCGCAGGCCCCAGCGCGCGGCGAGGACGTCGGCGTGCGCGCACGGCAGCACGCTGCGCACCGCCGGCAGCGACACGGAGGGCCGGCCGCGCGTGGCCGCCCAGTACCACGCCTCGGCCTCGAGCATGCCGCCGCCGACGGCGCCGACCACGAGCGCCGCGTCCGCCCGCTCGGCGACGCCGAGCCCGGCGTCCTCCAGCGCCTCCCCGGTAGCGGCGATCGCGAAGCGATCGGCACGCGTGCGACGCGCGGAGCCCGCCACCGCTTCCGGCACCTCGCCGGCGATCCGACAGCGAAACCCCTCGCTCTCGATCACGGTCAGCGGGCGGATGGCGCAGGCGCCGGCGGCGAGTCCCGACCAGAAGGCCTTGACGCCGATCCCGTGCGGGCTCACCGCGCCAAGGCCGGTGACGACCACGCGCCTCATGCGGCCGGCATCTTCTCGGCGATGAAGCGGGACAGCGTCGCGAACGAGGCAAAGTGCGCGCTCAGATCCTCGGACTCGTCCAGCGCGAGGCCGAAGCGCTCCTCGATGGCGATGGAGAGCTCGATGAAGTCGAGCGAGTCGAGCCCGATGGAGCCTTCCACGCCCTTGGGCAGCGGCGTCGCCTCCGTCGTCTCGGCCGCGCGCCGCGGGTCGAACTTCAGGCGAGAGACCAGGATCGTCTTCAGCTCGTCGAGGACTTCTTTCGGCTCCATATGCCTCCCGCGTCTGATGTCATACGAGTGCCGGCGTTCCGGCCGCCGGCAGCGCGAGGGTCACGGCGGCGCGACGGCCGCGCCACTCCCCTGTCAGACGAGCCTCCGTCTGACCGGCTTCACGCGCCAGTGCCGCCGCCACCAGCGGCGCGCACGCCAGGACCTGCCCGGCACGCCGCCCCGCCAGCCTCTCGAGCGGCGCCGGGCCGTCGGCGGGCTCGTACCCGACGTGGCCGTCGCCCTCCAGCAGCGCGCACGCCGCCGCCTCCACCAGCGGGCCGCGCGCGGCCCAGCGGCCGCGCGCCCACAGATCCTCGCACTCGGCGAACGTCTCCACCGTGAGCACGAGGGCCCGCCGGCAGCGCCGGGCCGCCAGCAGCCGCGCCGCCTGCCAGATGGCGTCGATGGTCGCCCTCGCCCCGCCCACAAGAATGACATACCCGCCGGTCAGGCCGTACTCGATCGCAACCTCGGCCGGAACCGCCGACGGCGCCGTATACGGGAAGTGCAGCGTGCCCGCGCGCCCGCCGCGCGACTCCTCGGCCAGCGCACTTCCCGAAGTCGCGGAGGCGGAGCCGCGCCGTGTCTCGGCCAGGCCACCCTCGGTCCGAGCCGGACTCCCGCCACCCGCTCCAATAAACAGCCGGTTCGAGGCGCCGTAGGCGGCGGCCGTCACGTAGAGGAGCGCGGTGTCGGCGCCGCGGATGGCGTCGCGCGTCAGCTCGCCCTCCGCCAGCATGGCCTCGACGGCGGCGACGCCCAGCAGACACTCCCGCGTGGCACGGCGGAAGCGCTCGCCGTCGAGCGCCGGCCGTGGCACGGGGATCACGCGCCGGCCGTCGGCCGCGGCCGGCGCATCCGCCGGCAGCGCGGCCACGCCGGCGCCCCAGCCGCTCACGAGCCCCACGGCGCACAGCCGCGTCATCCACCCCCCTCGAGCACCAGCGCCGCGTTGCAGCCACCGAATCCGAGCGACGTGGACACCGCCACGCGCGGGCGGACATGGCGCGCCTCGCGTGGCACGTAATCCAGGTCGCACGCGGGGTCGGGCTCCTCGTAGCCCAGGGTGCTGGGGACGACGCCGTCGCGCGCGGCCAGCAAGCACATGATCGCCTCCAAAGTCGCCGCCGCGCCCATCGTGTGGCCGAGCGCGCCCTTGATCGAGTTCACCGGGACGCGGTACGCGCGCGGGCCCAGCACCCGTTTCAGCACCTCGGTCTCGATGCGGTCGTTCAGGATCGTCCCCGTGCCGTGCGCGCTGACCAGATCGACGTCGTCGGCCGCCACGTCAGCCGCCGCCATGGCCGCGCGGAGCGCGTGCTCGAGGCCGCGACCATCCGGATCCGGCGCCGCGATGTGCGAGCCGTCGCTGCTGGTGGCGTGGCCCAGCAGGCGCCCCAGCCGGCCGCGCGCGTCCCGCTCGCGCGCGAGCAGCACCAGGCCGGCCGCCTCGCCGAGGAGCAATCCGCTGCGGCGGCGGTCGAAGGGGCGCACGCGGTCGCGCGTCAGCGACCGGAGCGCGTCGAATCCACGCATCACGAACCGGCAGAGGATATCGTATCCGCCGGCGACCACCAGGTCGGCGGCATCCTCGTCGAGGAGGTCGGCGCCGATACCGAGCGCGGTCGCGCCGGACGCGCACGCGGTCGACACGGTGAGCACGGGCCCCCGCGCGCCGAGCCGCCGGGCGAGCGCGTGCGCGGGGCTGTCGTACAGGCCTGCCGCCGCCGCCCGCGGCCCCGGCGCGTCGGCGAGCGCGCGCTCGAGCTCCTCCACGCCGCCGAGCGCCGTGCCGACGACCACGGCGATGCGCGCGGGATCCGCGGTCAGCGCCGCCCGACCGAGGAGGTCGTCGGCGGCCTTCAGCAGCAGCGCCGACGCCCGGCACCGGGGCGCGGAACCTCCGCGCAGCGGCGCGATCTTCTTGATCTCGCCGCCGCGCCCGACGCGCAGGTCGGCGACGGCGAAGCGCTCGATGCCGGTGGTGCCGTCCACGCCGGTCACGAGCGCCGACCAGAAGCTCTCGAGATCCAGGCCGAGCGGCGTGGCGACACCGGCCGCGAGCACCGCCACGGGCGCGCTCATCGCGCGCCCCACACGTCGTAGAAGTTGAACCACTGCGTCGGGTGGCGACGAACCATCGCCTCGAGGACGCCCACCCAGTGGGCCAGCGCGTCGGCCTCGCCGCCGGGCGCGACCGTCCATGGCTCGCCGATCACGACGGTGTAGCGATGGTCCGCACCCAGCAGGCAGAACGCCGGGAGCACCGGCGCACCCGCCGCGCGGGCCAGCAGGAACGGCCCCAGCGGGAACGGCGCCGGCGCGCCGAAGAAGGGCTGGAGCCGGTCGCCGTGGCCGCCGAGCGCGCGGTCGCCCTGAAGCGCGACGACCTCCTTGCGCCGCAGCGCCGCCACCAGTGGCAGGACATCGGTCGGTGACGCGCGGACGAGGAAGCGCACCGGCCCGCCGTTGCGCCGCAGGAACCGCTCGATGCCGGGATCGCGCTCGGGTGCCACCACGACGTGCGTCGTCCGGGTCACCGTCCGCGCCAGCAGGCGCCCGCCGAGCTCCCAGTTGCCGAGGTGGGCGGTGATCACGACGAGCCCGCGGTTCAGCCGCTCGACCGTCGCCAGGTGCTCGAGGCCCTCGGTGTGCGCGAGCAGGCCGTCGACGTCGCCGCCACGGTTGCTGGTGATGAGGTCGGTGAAGCAGACGGCGAAGTTGCGGAAGACCTGCCTCACCAGCGCGTCCAGGTCCGGCCGCGAGGCGCCGGGGACGACACGCGCCAGCGTGCTGCGGACGACGGCGCGCTCACCGGCGAAGCGTCCCGCGGTCGCCGCCGCGACCGCCTGGGCGACGCGCAGACGCAGCGCGCGCGGCAGCGCGCCGGCGAGGGCGGCGCCGATGTGGTAGACCGCGGACCGATTGAGACCGTGCGCGTACCAGCGGGGCACCGGCGACGCGCGCGAGACGAGCGTCTGGCTCACAGGAACCACGAGTAGTACATCCGGAAGACGCGGATGGCTCCGGGCTCGGTGTCGTAGACGCGAGTCGCCCAGAAGCGCTGGTGGGCGGTGTCGAAGGTGACGACGCCGGGGGCGCCCGGATCGTTCGGATCCCACACCGCCAGCTCGAGGCCGTCGGGCCTCGTACGGTACCCGTACGCGACGACGGTGTGGTTCAGCTCCGGCTTCGGCCAGTTCGTGACGAGGAGCTGCACGAGGCGGCCGCCGGCAAGCTGCTCGCGGATCTCCCCGAGGACACCGGCCTGGTGACCGGGCGGCAGGCTCTCGTACGTGACGCGCCAGTTCGTCCAGTGCAGCCAGGTCCAGAGCCGTCCGCCGAGCCCGGCCTTCACGGCCGCCTCCTCGGCCGCGGAGAACTCGCGCAGATTCCGGTAGCCGGGAATCGCGATGCGATCGTCGGGCGGCAGCGGCTCCCGCCACGGCGCCCGGGCAACCACGGCCCGCACGCGCCGCTCGTACTCGTCCCGGTCCACCCGCGGCGCGGCGGGATCGAAGCGCGCGAACTGGTAGAACTGCCGGAGGCTCCGCGCCAGGACGAAGCAGTAGTTGGCGTAGAGGTTCTCGGCGCCGCGGTTGCGGGCGCGGATGTCGTTCCGGAAGGCGAAGGTGTCCGTGGTGAAGGCGAAGCCGGGGACGCTGGTGGTGTCGGGGAGGCTGACCGCGGCCGGACGCGCGGGCGCCGGCGCGCAGGCGGCGGCCAGGACGGCCAGGACGAGAACCGCGACCCGCACCACGCGAACAACCCTAAATGTCCGGATTGCCGGCGTCAAGGTTCGTTCGCACCCCTGCGTGCTATCCTCCGGGCGGTCCGCGGATGACCCACGCCCTGGCGACGCTCTACCGGCTCTTCTACGACGGCGTCCTGAGCCGCCTCCCCGAGCCGGCGGCGATCGCCCTCGGGCAGACGGCCCTGCGCCTGCTGCCGTTCGACCGCCTGCCCGTGTTCCGCCTGGACGACCCGCGCCTGGCGGTGGTCCTCGGCGGCGTCCGGCTGCCGAACCCGCTCATCCTCGCGGCGATGTACTACGACACCCGCATCCTCCGCCGTGCCATGGGCCTCGGCTTCGGCGCCGTCACGGCGAAGTCCATCACGACCACCGCGCGCCCCGGGCACCCGGCGCCGAACCTCGTGCGCCTGCGCACGAGCGCCGGACCCGGTCTCGTGAACTGCAACGGCTTCGCGAACCCCGGGCTGGCCGCCTTCCGAGCCGCGGTCGCGCGGCTGCCGCACCGCGTGCCGCTGATCCTCAGCGTCGCCGGCGAGTCCGTCGACGACTACGTCACGCTCGCACGGGAGCTCGGCCCGTTCGGCGATCTCGTGGAGTTCAATGTCTCCTCGCCGAACACGCGGCTCGTCTACGCGTGGTCGGAGCGGCCGCAGGAGCTGCGCGCGCTGATGGAGGCGGCCCGCGGCGCCACCACGAAGCCGCTGATCGTGAAGATCTCGCCCGACTTCGCCGACGTGAACGAGCGCCACATCATTCCCGCCGCGCTCGAGGCCGGCGTCCGCATCGTCAACTACGGCAACACCCGCCGGATCGAGGAGCCGCGCCTGTCCCAGGGCACCGGCGGACTGTCCGGCCCGGCGATCTTCGACGCGACGCTCGCCAATCTCGAGCGCACGCGCCGCGTGTTCGGCGACCGCGTCGAGATCATCGCCACCGGCGGCGTCGACGCGCCCGACAAGGCGCTCCGGCTCCTCGACGCGGGCGCGACCGCGATCGGGTACTTCACCGGATTCATCACGCGCGGCCCCATCCTGGCGCGCCAGATCCTCGAGGCGCTCCAGGCGCGGGCCTGACTTGCGCACAGCTTATCCACATGTTCACACTCATCCACAGTCGCAAGAATCGCACGAACTGGCGCGGCCTGGCGACGCGATGGCCGGAAAACACCGCGTCATTCGTCCACGGATACGCACCCGGGGGAAATTCCGCGCGCATTCACGGGCCGCGACGCACATCGCGCGCGTGAAAGACGCGCTCGGTGCGGGGAAACGAGACCTTGACACTGAAATCGCGACGCTCGTATGGTGTGCGGCGTGCTCGACGCCCGGCTCCTCGATGTTGCATCGCGGTCAACCGTGACCAGCATTCGTTGAGAGGACCGCAGCCATGGACGGCCGAAAACCCCTCGCAAAAGTAGAAGGGCGCCGACGGTTGCGGATGAGCGGCGTCACCGTGGCCTTTCGCGGCACCCCGAACCTCGACGACTGGGTGGCCTACATCGCGAACGGCACGAAGTCGAAGAAGACGATCCTCGCGGATCACGCCTCGGAGCGGAAGGTCAAGGGCCTGATGACGCGGCTGTCGACGATGTCGAAGAAGGAGATCGAGAAGCTGGCGAAGGGCTAGACGCTCAGAGCGCGAGCGGCCGCGAGGTCGCGACGGTCTCCGGCTTCTCCCGCCAGATCGTCGCGTCGGCGTCGACGTAGAGCTCGATGTTGTTGCCGTCGGGGTCGTTCAGGTAGATCGACTGGCTCACCACGTGGTCCCGGATCCGCAAGTCGGTGATGCCGTGCGCCTCCAGATGCGCGCGCGCCGCCCGCAGCTCCTCGAGGCTCGTCCCGATCCGCAGCGCCACGTGGTAGAGCCCCGTGGCGTTCGGCGCGGGCGCCGGCGCGTCGGCGCCGACTTCCATCACCGCGACGTCGTGATGGTTGTCGCCCGTGGAGAAGAACGCCATCGGGCGCCCGAACGTGCCGCGCGCGACCTCCTTGAGGCCCAGCACGTCGCGGTAGAAGCGAGCGGAGCGCTCGATGTCGCGGACCTTGAGCACCACGTGGCCGACATTGCGGACCCTGATGGTCATGGTGCCTAGATGATACCGCGTTCGGCCAGGCTCGTGAACCGGCCGCGGCCGATGATGACGTGGTCGTGGACGCGCAGGTCGAGCAGCCGCGCGCTCTCCACGAGCTGGCGGGTCAGGCGGACGTCCTCGCGGCTCGGGGTCGGGTCGCCGCTCGGATGGTTGTGGAGCAGGATCAGCGACGCCGCCGGCTCCAGGATCGCCGGCTTGAACACCTCCCGGGGATGCACGAGGCTGGCCGAGAGCGTGCCTTCCGAGACGACCACGTCGCGCAGCAGTCCGTTCTGCGCGTCGAGCAGGGCCACGCGGAACACCTCGCGCTTGAGGTCCTCCATCAGCGGCGCGAAGGCCGCGTAGACCTCGGCGGGGCTGCCCAGCGCGATGCGGGCGCCGGGCGTGCGCGCGCGCAGGCGTCGCGTCAGCTCGAACGCCGCCGCCAGACGCGCCGCCTTGGCTCGCCCGACGCCGGGCAGCCGCGCCAGCTCCGTGACCTCGCAGCCCGCGACGTCGGCGAGCGAGCCATAGGCGGCCAGCATCTCGCGCGCGACCGCGACGGCGTCCTTGCCCCGCGTGCCCGAGCCGAGCTGGATGGCGAGCAGTTCGGCGTCCGCGAGCGCGGTGGGCCCATTGAAGTAGAGGCGCTCACGCGGCCGCTCGCTCTCGGGCCAGACACCGATCGCCATGCCTTCGAGTACGATCTCCACCGCGGCGAGTCAATGGCCCGATTCAGATACGCTATCGACGCCCTGGCTCCGTGATCGTGATGCGTCGAGGCTCGTCGCCGACACCCTCGATGTGGACGCGGACGGTCCGCGCGGGGAGCAGCGGCTCACAGCGATCGGCCCACTCGACGAGCGTGACGCCCTCGCCCCCCAGCAGATCCTCGAGCCCCAGATCCAGCAGCTCGGTCAGGGTCTCGGTGCGATACAGATCGACGTGATGGACCGGCAGACGGCCGCGAGACTCGTTGACGAGAACGAACGTCGGGCTGGTGGCCGCGCGCGCGACCCCGAGGCCGCGCGCGAGCCCCTGCACGAAGCACGTCTTCCCCGCTCCGAGCTCACCGGTCAGCGCGACGACGTCCCCCGCCCCGAGTCGCCCCGCCAGCGCCTCGCCGGCCGCCGCGGTCTCCTCGGGCGACGAGGCCACGAGGCTAGTGATCATGCGCGAGCCGGCGAAACGCCTCGCCCAGCGCCTCGACCACGTCGCTCGCGATCAGGGCCTCCTCGCCGACGCGCCCGGCCGCGAGGTCGCCCGCGAGCCCGTGCAGGTACACGGCGGCGGCGGTCGCCTGCGCCGCCGGCAGACCACGCGCCAGGAACGCGCCGAGGATCCCGGTCAGCACGTCGCCGGTGCCGCCGCTCGCCATGCCGGGGTTGCCGGTAGGATTGACGAGCACGCGGCCGTCCGGCGAGGCGATGACGGTGCGCGAGCCCTTGAGACACACGTGGGCGCCGTGCTCGACGGCGAACGCGCGCGCCACGCCCACGCGGTCGCGCTGCACCTCGGCGACCGACACGCCGCGCAGCCGGGCCATCTCCCCGGGATGGGGCGTGAGGCAGCGTGGCGCCGCCGCTCCGCGCAGGTCGTCGAGGTGGTCCACCAGGGCCGTGAGGGCGTCGGCGTCGACGACCATCGGCCGTGGCACCTCGCGGACGAGTGTGCGGGCGAGCCGCCGCGTCTCCTCGTCGAGGCCCAGGCCGGGCCCGATCGCCACGGCGTCGCGCGGGCCGGCCAGCTCCACGATGGCGTCCCGGGCCTTCAGCGCAACGCTGCGGGCCTCCGTCTCCGGCAGCGGCTCGCTCATCGCCTCGAGGATGAGCGACGCGACCACCGGCTGCGCGCTGGCGGCCGTCGCCACGGTGACGAGCCCGGCACCGGCCCGCATCGCACCCCGCGCGCACAGCGCGGCGGCCCCGGTCTTGCCGACGGAGCCGGCGACGACGAGCAGGTGGCCGTAGCTGCCCTTGTGCGCGTCGCGCCGGCGCGGCGGAAAGAGCGGGGCGATGTCGGCACGCTCCACGAGGAACGTCGCAACGTCGCGCCCCAGCTCGTCGGCGGGCACTCCGATGTCGATCACGACCACGCGGCCCGCGAGCTCCACGCCGGCGCCGCTCACCAGGCCGACCTTCAGGCCCGCGAAGGTCGTGGTGAGCCACGCCCGGACGACCGGGCCGGCCGGCCCCTCGCCGTCCGCCGGCAGGCCGGACGGCACGTCCAGGGCGACCACGGGACGCCCGCTGCCGTTGATGGCGTCGATGAGGCCCGCCACGAGCGTCGAGGGCGCGCCGCGCGCGCCCGTCCCGAGCAGCGCGTCCACGACCACGCCGGAGGGTGCGAGCGCCCGCGCGATCGCGTCGGGATGCTCGACCACGCGGCAGCCGATCCCGGCCCTCCGCATCTCGCGGTACTTCGCCGCCGTGTCGCCGGCGAGGTCCCCCGGCCGCGCGGCGAGATAGACGTCGGGACGCGCGCCCGCCCGCTCGAGGTGGCGGGCGACGACGAAGCCGTCACCGCCGTTGCCGCCCTTGCCGCAGACGATCGACACGCGCAGTCCGCGCGCGCGCAGCCCGCGCTCGGGCAGCGCCGCCAGCAGCGCGGCCGCGGCGCCGCGACCGGCGTTTTCCATCAGCGTGCCGCCCGCGATGCCGCGCTCGGCGATGGCGCGGGCGTCGACGCGCCGCATCTGGTCCGCCGTGAAGACCGGCTGCACCTCAATACCCCCGCGGCAGCGCGACGGCCTGGACGACGAAGTCGGCGACGATGGCGGTGTAGAGCTCTCGGTGCTCGACGCGCGCCGTCCTCGGGAGCTCGATGTGCAGCGCGCGCTCGGGGAGCCTCAGGATGCCCTCGCGCTTGGCGCCCGAGGCCGCGTAGACGAGGGGGTCGGCCGGCTCCACGAGCACCTCGAGGCGTGGCGCGTCGGCCCGACTCCGCAGGTGCGCATCACGAACGAGCTCGGCGAGCGCGCGCAGGCGCTCGGCCAGCTCGCGGTCGACGCCGACGGTGGCGACCTCGATGCGGCCCGATGTCTCCCGGCGATTGTTGCCGTGGATCTCCGCGTAGAACCGCAGCGGCCCCTGCGCGGCCTCGCGCACGCGATCCTCGTAGGCCTCGTAGATTCGCCGGGCGCCTTCGCTGGCCGCCTCCTCCGAGGGCGGCCGGCTCGGCGTGCCCTCGAACGGCCGGTTCACCTGGTACCGCCGGCCCGGGCGCCGCCGCGTGTCGGCCTCGAGGCCGAAGCCGGAGGCGATCACGAGCCCGAAGCCCGTGCGGCGGGCCACCTCCGCCGCGATCGCGCCGGTGTGCGCGTCGGACGAGGCGTGCGGCGCGGCGACCACGAAGCCCGGGCGGCCCGGCTGCGTCGCGATCTGGCCGCGCGGCGTCTCCGGCGGATAGTCCACCGTCCGGGCGGCGCAGCCGAACAGCACCAGCGGTGCCGCGGCGGCGCTAGCGAGCCGCTGGATCGGGGTGGGGCTCATCGGCCACGAGCATCGCCTGGGCCAGCGCGTAGTCGCCGTCGTGCGTGAGCGCCAGCAGCATCGCGCGGCCGCCGCGCGCCAGCCCGATCTCGCGCGAGCGCCCGTGCAGGAGCAGGCGCGGCGCCTGGCCTCGCTCGCGTCGCACCTCGAGCTCCCGCCATCGCACGCCCAGGCGAAGCCCGGTGCCGAGCGCCTTCATCGCCGCCTCCTTGGCCGCGAAGCGCGCGGCGAAGTGCGGCACGGGGTCGCGACGCGCGCGGCAGTACGCGATCTCGGCGTCGGTGAAGACGCGCCTGAGGAAGCGCTCGTCCCAGCGGGTGATCACCTCCCGCATGCGCGGAATCTTCACCAGGTCCACCCCGATGCCTATTGTAGCGGCGGCGCCGTGTCCGCCTTGAACCGCGGGTGGGCGCTCTGGAGTCTTTCGTTTCCGGTTCTTCGTGCGGCTCACTGGCCGATCTGGGTTCTGATGAGGGTGGCGAGCTCGTCGGCCATGGCCTGGATGCGGGGCGCGTCGGCGCCCTCGATCATGACGCGGGCAAGCGGCTCGGTGCCGGAGTAGCGGACGAGCACACGGCCACCGCTGCTCATCTCGCGCTCGAAGGCGCGCACGCGGTCTCCGAGGCCGTCGAGCGACTCGATGGGCGGCTTGCGCGCGACCGGCACGTTGACGAGCACCTGGGGGAACTTCCGCATGCACGTGGCGAGCGAGGCGAGCGGCTCGCCCGTTTCCCGGACGACCGACAGGAGCGACAGCGCCGAGAGGATGCCGTCGCCCGTCGGCATGTAGTCCGGGAACAGCAGGTGCCCCGACTGCTCGCCGCCCAGGTTGGCCCCGGTGCGGAGCATCTCCTCGTGCACGTAGCGGTCGCCCACCTGGGTCTTCAGCACCCGGATGCCCGCCGCCGCCAGTGCCTCGTCGAGGCCGAGATTCGCCATGACGGTGGTGACCACGACGTTGCCCTTCAGACGCTCGCGGCTCGCCATGTGGCGGCCGGTGATGGCGAGCGCGTAGTCGCCGTCGCGGATCTCGCCCAGGTGGTCGACGGAGATCAGCCGGTCGCCGTCGCCGTCGAAGGCGAACCCGACGTCGGCGCGAATGGCCCGCAGCTTGCGCTGCAGCCCCTCGGGATGCAGCGCCCCGCAGCCGGCGTTGATGTTGGTACCGTCCGGCCTGGCCGCGATGGCGACGACGCGAGCGCCCAGGCGGCGGAAGACGCTCGGCGCCACGCGGCACGTGGCGCCGTTGGCGCAGTCGATGACGACGGTCATGCCGGCCAGGTCCAGCGGAAAGCAGCGGCACAGGAAGTCGACGTAATATTTCTCCGCCCGGTCGTAGGTGACCAGCCGGCCGATGTCGGCGCCCCGGGCCCGCGGCGCGCCGTCCGCCGCCGCCAGCCGCGCCTCGATCTGCTCCTCCCACGAGTCGGGAAACTTGGTCGCGTCCGCCGAGAAGAGCTTGATGCCGTTGTCGGCGAACGGGTTGTGCGAGGCGGACAGCACGATGCCCCCGTGCGCGTCCAGGGCCCGGGTCATCAGCGCGATCCCGGGCGTCGGCAGGACGCCGACGGCGTAGCAGTCGGCGCCCGCGGAGAGCAGCCCGGACACCATCGCCGCCTCGAGCATCGGCCCCGAGCGGCGCGTGTCGCGCCCGATCACGAGGCGGACCCGCTCGCTGCCCTGCCGGGCCGCCAGCGTCGCCACCAGCTCGCGGCCGACGCGGTAGGCCAGCTCCGCGGTCAGGGGCGGCTCGTTGGCGACGCCGCGGATGCCATCGGTCCCGAACAGCCGGCTCACCGGGGATTGCCCGGTTGTCGTGGACGCATCGAATCCTCCGGTCCTATGTCGACGGTGACGTGCACCGTGCGAGTGGTCGCGGACACCGAGTCGGGCAGCAGCAGCCCGACCGTCCGGCTGATGCTCTGGCGGGCGCCCGTCACGTCGACGGGAGCCGTCTCCACCGCGGTGTGCTCCTCGATTGTAGTGCGGGGGCCCCTGACGTCGACAATTTGCGGCTCGACGCCCACCCGGCTCACCGCATGGCCGGCGGCCGGCGTGCCGAGGAGCTTCGGCACCACGCGCACCCGCTTCACGGCGGCGCTGGCCAGGGTGAGGCGGACGGCGGAGGGCCACACACGGAGCACCTGCACGCCGGCCGGCGCCTCCACCTGCTCCGTCGACAGCGGCACCAGGTGCTCGCCCTCGCGCAGCTTCGAGACGTCGACCCGCACGCGGACGCTGGCGGGCGTGAGCCGCGCCGCCGCCCAGCGGGCGGCCTCGACCTGCACGTCGACCGTCTCCCGCGGCGTGCCGAGGACGACGTGGGAGCCGTCGAGGCCCACGTACTCGACGGGGGCGGCGAAGCCCAGCTGGCTCCGATCGGCGCTCACCACGAAGAACCACACGATGGCGGCGACGAGGAGGGCCAGGAGCTTCAGCTCCCAATTGTGGACCAGCCAGCGCGGCATCAGGCCCGCGTGGACTCCGAGGGCGGCGCCGCCGTGCGCGGGCGCGCCCGGAACAGCGTCGCCACACGGTCCGAGATGGGCCGCGGCGTCCGCACGCCCAGGAGCTCGGAGAGCCGTGCGCGCAGCGCCTCCGGCCCCGTCACCGGCTCGATGCGACCGTCGACCGCGACGGAGATCCGTCCCGTCTCCTCGGACACCGCCACCGCCACCGCGTCCGTCTCCTCGCTGATGCCGAGCGCCGCGCGGTGGCGCGTGCCGAGCTGCCGCGCCACCTGGGCGTTCCGGGAGAGCGGCAGGAAGCAGCCCGCGGCGACCACGCGGTCGTCACGGACGAACGCGGCGCCGTCGTGCAGGGGCGAGTACGGGAGGAACACGCTCGTGAGCAGGTCCGCGGAGACGAGCGCGTCGAGCGCGACGCCGAGCTCCGCGTACTGGCGCAGCCCCGCCCCGCGCTCGATCACGATCAGCGCGCCGATGCGGCGGTCCGACAGCGACCCCGTGACCGAGGCGATCTCCTCCACCACCCGCGTCCCCTCGGCGCCGGCGCCGCCGAGCAGCGAGCGCAGGCCCTCACCGTGCCCGATCCAGGCCAGCGCCCGGCGCAGCTCGGGCTGGAAGAGGATGACGAGGACGATCATCCAGAAGGACCACACGGCGTCCAGGAGCCACCCGAGGCTGTGCAGCTCGAGGGCGCGCGCGGCCACCGAGGCCAGCACGAGCACGCCGACCCCGACCAGCATCTGCACGGCGCGGGTGCCCCGGAACAGGACGAGGATGCGGTACAGGATGAGGGCGACCAGCGCGATGTCGAGCGCGTCGCGCCAGGTGAAGATCGTCAGCACGCCTCTCACGGCGTCGCCTCGCGGAGGCGCTCGGCCACGCGCACGGCGTCGACGGTCTCGCGGACGTCGTGCGTCCGGACGAGCGCGGCGCCGCCGAGCACGGCCGCCGCCGTCGCCGCCAGCGACC
The DNA here is from genome assembly GCA_036276335.1 of Candidatus Methylomirabilota bacterium. Classification (GTDB taxonomy): domain Bacteria; phylum Methylomirabilota; class Methylomirabilia; order Rokubacteriales; family CSP1-6; genus AR12. The sequence continues at coordinate 16,619 of DASUPA010000163.1, forward strand.
CCGCGAGGCGGTCCGCGGGGTCGAGGCGGCCGGTGAGCGCGCCGATGAACGACTTCCGCGAGACGCCGACGCAGAGCGGGCGCCCGAGGCGGCCCAGCGCGGGCAGGCCGGCGAGGACGGCCACGTCCCACTCGTGCCACGCCAGCGGGCCGTCGCGGAAGAACCCGATGCCCGGGTCCAGCACGACCCGCTCGTCCGGGATGCCGGCGGCGCGGGCGCGGGCGAGGGCGTCCGCCAGCACGGCGTGCACGGTGTCGAGCGGCGTGGTCACGGGCCGGCCCGGCCCGGGAGCGGCCATCGCGATCAGCGACGCGCCGTGGCGGGCCACCTCGCGAGCGAGAGAAGGCTCGGCGAGGCCGGAGACGTCGTTCAGCACCCGCGCGCCGGCCTCCAGCGCCGCCCGCGCGACGGCGGGCCGCGGCGTGTCCGCGGACACGGGCACGGGCAGCTTGCCGGCGAGGACCGCGACCGCGCGCGCCAGGCGGTCGGTCTCCTCCGCCTCGGAGATGGCGGTCGCCAGGTAGGGCGCGGTGGAGCGGGCGCCGACGTCGATGAGGGCGGCCCCGGCCCCCACCATCTCGAGCGCGGCCCGCAGCACCGCGTCGTCGTCCCGGTAGACGGAGCCGCGATGGAAGGACTCGGGGCTCACGTTGAGGACACCCATCACGGCGACGGGGGCGTGCCCGCCGATCTCGACGGAAGCGAGACGCGCGCGGGCGTCAGGCATGCGCCCGCCCGGTTACGCGGGCGCGGGCGCTTCGGAGAACGGGCGCGCGCGCAGGATGCGCGCGATCTCTTCGGAGTCGAGCGACTCGCGCTCGAGCAGCGCGCGCGCCAGCGCGTGGAGCTTCTCGATGTTCTCCTCGAGAATCTGCCGCGCGCGCGTCGCGCACTCGACCACGATCCGCTTGATCTCGCCGTCGATGGCGAGCGCCGTCTCCTCGCTGTAGTCCTTCTGGCGCGCCACCTCGCGGCCGAGGAAGATGTGCTCCTCGTTCTTGCCGAAGGTCAGCGGACCGAGCTTGTCGGACATGCCCCACTCGCAGACCATCTTCCGCGCCATCTCGGTGGCCTTCTCGAGATCGTCGCCGGCGCCGGTCGTCTGCTGCTGGAGCACGATCTCCTCGGCGGTCCGGCCGCCGAGCAGGATCGTGATGCGATTGATGAGGTACTCGCGCGAGTAGTTGTACTTGTCGTCCATCGGCAGCTGCATCGTGAGGCCGAGGGCGCGACCGCGCGGGATGATCGTCACCTTGTGCAGCGGGTCGGCGCCCGGCAGGAAGTCCGCGACCAGGGCGTGGCCGGCCTCGTGGTAGGCGATCGTCCGCTTCTCGGAGTCGCTGATGATCATGGACCGGCGCTCGACGCCCATGAGCACCTTGTCCTTGGCGTTCTCGAAGTCGGGCATCTCGACGAGCTTCTTGTTCTGGCGCGCGGCGAGGAGCGCCGCCTCGTTGACGAGGTTCGCCAGGTCCGCGCCCGAGAACCCGGGGGTGCCCCGCGACAGCACCTTGAGCTCGACGTTCGGCGCGAGCGGAATGCGCCGTGCGTGCACGCGCAAAATCTCCTCCCGTCCCTTCACGTCCGGCCGCGGGACCACGACCTGGCGGTCGAAGCGCCCCGGGCGCAGGAGCGCGGGGTCGAGCACGTCGGGCCGGTTGGTGGCCGCGATCAGGATGACGCCCTCGTTCGTCTCGAAGCCGTCCATCTCGACGAGCAGCTGGTTGAGGGTCTGCTCGCGCTCGTCGTGGCCGCCACCGAGCCCGGCGCCGCGATGCCGGCCGACGGCGTCGATCTCGTCCATGAAGATGATGCACGGCGCGTGCTTCTTGCCCTGCTCGAACAGGTCGCGCACGCGCGAGGCGCCGACGCCCACGAACATCTCGACGAAGTCGGAGCCCGAGATCGAGAAGAACGGCACGTTGGCCTCGCCCGCGATGGCCTTGGCCAGCAGCGTCTTGCCCGTGCCGGGCGGGCCCACCAGCAGCACGCCCTTCGGGATCTTGCCGCCGAGCTTCTGGAACTTCTGCGGGTCCTTCAGGAAGTCGATGATCTCCCGCAGCTCCTCCTTCGCCTCGTCGACGCCGGCCACGTCCTGGAAGGTGATCTTGTTCTGCTTCTCGGAGATGAGCCGGGCCCGCGCCTTGCCGAACGACAGCGCCTTCGCGCCGCCGCCCTGCATCTGGCGCATGAAGAAGATCCAGACGCCGATGAACAGCAGCATCGGCACCCACTGCAGGAAGATCGCGTACCAGGGGTTCGAGTCCGGCGGCTTGACGGCGATCCGGACGCCCTTGTCGCGCAGCGTCTTGATGAGGTCCGGGTAGTCGACGGTGTAGGTCCGCTGCGCCGGCGAGCCGTCCTTCAGGTTGTAGGTCACCAGGTTGCCGCGGATGACGACGGACTCGACGCGCCCCTGGTCGACGGCCTTCAGAAATTCCGAGAAGTTAGGCGACTCCTGGCCGCCCGGTTGCGTGTTGCTGAACACGGTGAACAGCAGGATGACGATGAGGCCGATCACCATCCACAGGGCGAGGTTCTTGTAGACCTGGTTCATCGAACGTCAGTGTAGCACAGCGTCCTCGATGACACGCCGCGTCATCCGCCGTCCTCGGACAGCGCCGCGACGTACGGAAGGTTGCGATAGAGCCCCGCGATGTCGAACCCGTAGCCGACGACGAACACGTTGGGGATCGTGAAGCCGACGTAGTCGATCCGGACGTCGACCTGCCGGCGCTCGATCTTGTCCACGAGCACGCATACCTTCACGCTCTTCGGGTGACGCGCCTCGAGATTGCGGCGCAGGTACGAGATGGTGAGGCCCGTGTCGACGATGTCCTCGACGATGAGGACGTGACGTCCCTCGACCGGCATCGAGAGGTCCGAGAGGATGCGCACCTGTCCCGAGGAGCGGCCGGCCCCACCGTAGGAGGCGACGCCGATGAAGTCGGTCGTGAGCTCCGTCGGAATCGCGCGGACCAGGTCGGCCATGAAGAGGAAGGCCCCCTGGAGGACCCCGACCACCACCGGCACCTCGTCGCCGTAGTCGCGCGAGATCTGCGCCCCGAGCTCCGCCACCCGCGTTCGCAGCTCGTCCGCGCTGATGAGCACGCGGCCGGGACGCGGAGGCGCCACGTCAGCGCGTGGTGACGAACGTCGGCCCGGTGAGTCGCGCGGCCGCGGCGCGGGCCGCGTCGCGACTGACGAAGTCGCCGATCTGGACGCGGAAGCGCACGCCGTTCGGCGCGTCCGTCTCCACGACGCGGGCGTCGTGTCCGGCGGCGGCGAGCGTCGCCCGCAGCGCGTCGGCGGGCGGACGGACCCGGTACGCGCCCACCTGGATGGTGAAGCGGCCGGTGGCCGCCGGCGCGGCCACGGCGCCGTGCGACACGGCCGGTCGCTCCGGCGACCCCCGGCTCGCGGTCGGCGCTCCGCCGGTGGCCAGCGGGGGCGGCGGCGTGCGCACCGGCTTGGGCGGCGGCGGCGGCGCCGTCAGGGGCGCCGTCAGCTCGTGGTAGAAGGTCAGCCGTGGCGTGGGCGCGAGCTCGGGCACGCGCACGCTGCGCGCGTCGCCGACGCGACGGCCCGCGTCGGCCTCGGCGGCCGCGACGCCCGCGCTCCGGTGCGGGCGGGTCGCCCAGATGCGCCCCGCGTACGTCCCCGCCGCGAAGGTGACCCCGAGGATCGTGAGGATCCCGAGCAGCACCAGCAGGCCCGCCGCGCCGCCGGAGTCGCGCGCCGGCCGCCGCATCACATGCTCTCCGGGGCGCTGACGCCGAGCAGCGCCAGCCCGTTGGCGACGACCTGACCGACGGCGGCGCAGAGCGCCAGCCGCGCCAGCGTCAGGCGGCGGTCGTCCTGGATGACGCGATGGGTCTTGTAGTACGGATGAAAGAGGCCGGCCAGCTCGCTCAGCCAGTACGCCACGCGGTGCGGCTCCAGCGCGCGCGCGGCGCCGGTGACGACGTTCGGATAGTCGAGCAGCCGCTTGATCAACGCCTGCTCCTCGGGCGCGGTGAGCGGTGAGAGGTCGACGTCCCGCCAGGACGGCACCGCGATCCCCTGCTCGGCCGCCTGACGGTGGAGCGAGCGGATGCGCGCGTGCGCGTACTGGACGTAGTAGACGGGGTTGTCGCTCGACTGGCGCGTGGCGACGGCGAGGTCGAACTCGAGCGGGCTGTCGTGGCGCCGCGTCAGGAACGTGAACCGGGCCGCGTCGCGGCCCACCTCCTCCAGCAGCTCCTCCATCAGCACGAATTCACCGCGCCGCTTCGACATGCGCACCGGCTGGCCGTCGCGCAGCAGCGTGACGAGCTGGATGATCATCGCCTCGAACGCCTCCGCGGGGTGCCCGAGCGCCTGCATGGCCGCCCGCATCCGCGGGACGTAGCCGTGATGATCGGGGCCGAGGAGATCGATCACGCGGTCGGCGCCCGCGAACTTCACGTAGTGATGGTAGGCGATGTCGACGGCGAAATAGGTCACCTCGCCGCTGCTCCGGCGCAGCACGCGGTCCTTGTCGTCGCCGGCCTCCTCGCTCGCCGTCGAGCGGAACCAGAGCGCCCCGTCCTGCTCGTAGGTGAGCCCGCGGGCGGCGAGCTCGTCCAGCACCTTCTCGGAGAGCCGGCGGTCGCGGACGTCGCGCTGCTCCGACGACCAGACGTCGAACTCGACACCGTAGTCGCGCAGGATGCGGCGCTGTCGCTCCACGATGCGGTCGACGACCCAGCGGCCGAAGTGCTCGAGCCGCTCGCGCTCGGTGCGTCCGGGAATCAGGTGTCCGCCCTCGGCGCGGTAGTCCTTGGCGAGGTCGATCAGGTACTCGCCGGGATAGCCGTTGGCCGGCAGCTCGGCGGGCTGTCCGAACTCCTGGGTCACGCGCGCCTCGAACGAACGCGCCAGCGCCTCGAACTGGTTGCCGGCGTCGTTGACGTAGTATTCCGTGGTGACCGCGGCGGCCTGCGCGCGGAGCAGCCGCGCGAGCGAGTCGCCGACGGCGGCCGCGCGCGCGTTGACGATGACGAGCGGGCCGGTGGGATTGGCGGACACGAACTCGAGGCGGACGCGCTGCCCGGTGTGACTGGTGCCGTGGCCGAAGGCGGGTCCGGTCTCGAGGATGTCGCCCAGCGCTCGCGCCGTCCAGGTCGGCGACAGGAAGACGTTGAGGAAGCCCGGCCCGGCGACGTCCAGCCGCGCGACCTCCTCCAGCGGCGGGAAGTGCTTCACGATGGCGTCGGCGATCTGGCGCGGCGCCCGGCGCGCCGGCCGGGCGAGGACCATGGCCACGTTCGTGGCGTAGTCACCGTGCTCGGCCTGGCGTGGCACTTCCCACACGCAGTCGTCCGGAGCCGGCAGGCCCGCCGCCGCAAGGGCCGTCCGCACCGCTGCCGTGAGCCGCTCGGTCACCGTCATAAGCCGCATCGCCGCCCCCCGGGCGGCGAATGGTGTGATGATAACCACGCCGCTTCACGGGTACGAATAAAAAGTCCGTCGCGGCGGCGCGTTGCAGCGGCGGACCGCGGCGTCGTCAGCCGGCGGGGCGAGCGGTCCGGGCCAGGCCGCCGGCGGCGTAGCGGACCCGGAGATCCTCCCAGAGCGCCGTGCGCTCCCAGCGAGGCTCGCCCAGGCGGCCGCCGCCGTCGTCGAGCCACGGGTTCGGGAAGTAGACGGTGATCATCTGCTCGCCGTGGCCGTTCCAGAGGCGCAGCCCCCACGCGCCCGGCACGCACGATCCGCCGTCGGTCCGGAAGAACGCCGTGCGCGCCACGCGGCGGCGCCGCGCGCGCTCGG
>DASUPA010000164.1:0-6814 GCA_036276335.1 Candidatus Methylomirabilota bacterium
GAAGGGGCTGCGGAAGACGTTGAGGCGCGCCTCGATCTCCTTCCTGAGGGCGGCGGGGTCGGCCGCGGCCTGGAGCTCGCGCTTGTAGGCCGCCTCGATGCCGCCCTCGAGCGGGAGCGAGCCCCAGTCGGCGGAGGGCCAAGCGTAGCGCAGGTTGAGCGCCTGGACGTTGGCGTGGCCGGCGCCGGCGACACCGAATACCCGCCGTACGATGACGGTGACCCACGGCACCGTCGCCTGGTAGATCGCCTGGAGCGCGCGCACGCCCTTGCGGATGGTGCCGTCCCGCTCGGCCTGGGTGCCGATGAGGAACCCGGGGTTGTCGACGAAGTTCACGACGGGCAGGTGGAAGGTGTCGCACAGGTCGACGAAGCGCGTGAGCTTCTCCGAGCCGGCGGCGGTCAGCGCCCCGCCGACGTGCGCCGGGTCGTTGGCCACGATGCCCACCGGGTAGCCGTCCAGGCGCGCGAGCCCGACGACGAGCGACGGGCCGTACTTCGCGCCGATCTCGAACAGCGAGCCCTCGTCGACGACGTGTCCCACCAGGGTGCGAACGTCGTAGCCGCGCCGACGGTTCCGCGGGACGATCGACAGCAGCGCCTCCTCCCGCCGCCGCGGGTCGTCGTGCGGCGTCGCGCGCGGCGGCGTTTCCCAGACGTTGCGGGGCAGGTAGGAGAGGAAGCGCCGGATCTGCTGGAACGCCTCGTCCTCCGAGTCCACGACGTTGTCGACGCCGCCCGCCTGCACCTGGATGTCCGAGCCGCCGAGCGCCTCCTTGTCGACCGGCGTGCCGAAGGCGCGCTCGACGACCGGGGGGCCGGCCACGAACACCTGGGAGAGACTGCGCACCATCACGGAGAAGTGCGAGCACGCGACGCGGGCGGCGCCGAGGCCGGCCACCGGGCCGAGCGCCGCCGCCACCACCGGGATCTCCGACATCGCGGCCGCGATGATGTCCCACGCCGGGTTGCCCGGGACGTACGTGCGCCCGGTGATCTCGTAGGTCTTCACGCTGCCGCCGCCGCCGGTCCCGTCCACGAGGCGCACGATGGGCAGCCGGAGCTCGCGGGCCATGCGCTCGCTGTAGCCCTGCTTGCCGCCGATCGACGCGTCGTTCGCGCCGCCGCGCACCGTGAAGTCGTCGCCGCCGACGACCACGCGGCGGCCGTCGATCCGTCCGGTGCCCATGACGAAGTTCGCGGGGCGGATCGCGACCAGACGCTCGCCCTCGTACCGTGCCGCGCCCGCCAGCGCCCCGGTCTCGTGGAAGGAGTCCCGGTCGAGCAGCCGATCGAAGCGCTCGCGGACCGTGAGGCGGCCGGCCTTGTGCTGGCGCTCGACGTTCTCGGCGCCGCCCATGGCGCGCGCGAGCTCCATCCGCCGTCTCAGCTCCTCGACATCCGGCTCCCAGACCATAGCCGCGGAGGGCGCTGTGCCCCCCTTCCGACCCTCCCTCCGACACCGCCCCGTGGTCGACCCGCGCTCGAACACGCCGCGAGCGGGGCCTATGATACCGTTCGACGCGAGATGGACGCGCCGCATTCGGTGCGGATCGACAAGTGGCTGTGGGCGGCACGCGTGTTCAAGACGCGGAGCCTGGCCGCCGACGCGTGTGACGGCGGCAAGGTCGACGTGAACGACCAGGCGGCGAAGCCGGCCCGGCCCGTGCGCGTGGGCGACGTGATCGCGGTCACGCTGCCGCACGGGCGGCGGCGCGTCCTGAAGGTCGTCACGGTCGACGACCGCCGCGGGCCGGCGGCGGTGGCGGCGCGCCTCTTCGAGGATCGCTCGCCGCCCGAGCCGCCCCGGACGCGCCACGCGCCGCCCCCGTTCCGCCCGCCCGGCGCGGGCCGACCGTCCAAGCGCGAGCGCCGTGAGCTCGACAGACTGCGAGGCTTTCGATGAGCGAGACCTACGACTTCGAGGCGATCGTCAACGGGCTGAACCAGTACTTGCGCCTGCGATCGATACCGATCGGCATGAAGCTCTTCGAGACGGTCGAGGAGATGGAGGCGATCCCCCGAATCCGGCGTCCGAAGTCGCGGCACACGACCGACCAGATCGTCGCGCAGGCCCGGCAGCTCGGCTGGACGGTCGGCATCACGATGAGCGACCTCGTCGGCGCGCAGTGCGGCGCGGTCATCGGGCTCCATCCGCAGGACGACGAGTGGCTGTCCGGCAAGCGGATGACCGGCGTCTGGTACAAGACCCCGGAGGACGCGAGCGCGCACCAGCACGCCATGGACTGCGTTCCCCACGGCCGGTACCGCGCGATGGCCGTGTCGCCGCTGACGGCGGGCCGTCTCGACCCGCCCGACGTCTGCCTGATCTACGGGACGCCCGGCCAGATGATCCTCTTCGTGAACGGGCTGCAGTGGACGGGCTACAAGAAGCTCTCGTTCACCTCGGTCGGCGAGTCGGCGTGTGCCGACTCGTGGGGCAAGGCGCTCAAGACGGGCGAGCCGGCGCTGACGATCCCGTGCTACGCCGAGCGCCGCTACGGCGGCGTGGCCGACGACGAGCTGCTGATGGCCATCCCGCCGCGCTTCCTGTCGAAGGTGATCGACGGTCTGGCCGCGCTCAGCCGCAACGGGCTGCGCTATCCGATTCCGCCCTACGGCATCCAGGCGGATGCCGCCGCCGGCCTCGCCGTGAGCTACGCCGACAAGGAGAAGAAGGCCTGATCGCGCCTCCACTTATATGGGCGTTCCATGAGGCCGGCGCCTTGCCATGCGCGGGCGCCTCTGCTAGGGTTTCGGCGTTGTTCGCGCCCGGGTTCCCCGAGGGGACCCCAGGGAAGGCGGTGCGAATCCGCCGCGACCCCGTCACTGTAATCGGGGACGAAACCCGCGAATGCCACTGGTCGCGAGGCCGGGAAGGCGCGGGGAGTAGGACGATCCGAGAGCCAGGAGACCTGCCCGGGCGCGCACTCTCGACACCGGTCCTCGCGGGAGGACCCGGGGGGCGCCTTGGCCTCATCGCTGTTCGTTCTCGGGGGAGCGCGTAGCGGCAAGAGCCGCTTCGCCGTCGACTCGAACCGGTCACGCGCGCGCGTGACGTTCCTGGCGACCGCGCAGGCCGGCGACGCCGACATGGCCGCGCGCATCGCCCGGCATCGCGCGGAGCGGCCGTCGCACTGGCGCACCGTCGAGGCTCCCCACGATCTCGTCGACCGCCTCCGTGCCTGCTGCGCCGACGCCGACGCCGTCGTGGTCGACTGCCTCACGCTCTGGGTCGCGAATCGCATGCTGCGCGGCGACGCCGAGGAGTGGATCGTCAAGCAGGGCGAGGAGCTCGCGGCGACCCTGGCGCTGGGGCCCGCCGACGTCACGCTCGTGTCCAACGAGGTCGGCGCGGGCGTGCATCCGGCGACGCCGGACGGCCGGCGCTTTCGCGACCTGCTCGGGAGCGTGAACCAGCGGGTCGCCGCCGCCGCCGATCGCGTCGTGCTCATGGTCGCCGGGCTCCCGCTCACGGTGAAGCCGTCGCCATGAGCTCGCTGGCGCGCACGCTGGAGGCCATCGCGCCGCCGCCGGCGGAGGCGGCGAGCGCGGCGCAGCAGCATCTCGACACGCTGACGAAGCCGCCCGCCAGCCTCGGCCGCCTCGAGATGCTCGCGACGCGCCTGGTCGCCCTTCGTGGCGCGCCGCCGTCGGTGGAGCGGCCCGTCGTGTTCACGTTCGCGGCGGACCACGGCGTGGTGGCCGAGGGCGTGAGCGCTTATCCGCCGTCCGTCACCGCCCAGATGGTCGAGAACTTCCTGCGCGGGGGCGCCGCCGTGAACGTCCTCGCCCGCCAGGCGGGCGCCCGCGTCGTGGTGGCCGACTTCGGCGTCGCCAGCGCGGTCGGCGGCGACGACCTCGTGCGCTGCTCGCTCGGCGCCGGCACCGCCAGCATCGCCCGCGGACCGGCCATGACGCGGGCGCAGGCCGAGCGCGGCATCGAGGCCGGCATACGCCTGGCGGACGAGGCCATCGCGGCCGGCGCCGATCTCCTCGCCACCGGCGAGATGGGCATCGGCAACACCACCACCGCCGCCGCGATCACCGCCGCCGTGACGGGCGCGCCGCCGGCGACGGTCACCGGGCGGGGCACCGGCGTCGACGCCGCCGGCTGGCGGCGAAAGGTGGAAGTCGTGCATCGCGCCCTGGCCGTCAACCGCCCCGACGCGCGCGACGGGCTCGACGTGCTGACGAAGGTGGGCGGCTTCGAGGTCGCGGGGCTCGTCGGCGTCATCCTGGCCGGCGCCGCCCGCCGCGTGCCGGTCGCGCTCGACGGCTTCATCGCGGGCGCGGCGGCGCTCGTGGCCGCGCTCCTGGCGCCGGACGCGGTTCACGCGATGTTCGCCGCGCACCGCTCGGCCGAGCCCGGGCACGACGTCGCGCTGAGCCATCTGCGGCTGGTGCCCTATCTGGACCTCGCCCTCCGTCTCGGCGAGGGGACCGGCGCCGTCCTCTTCATCCATCTGGCGCGCGCGGCCGCGCGGATCTACACGGACATGGCGACGTTCAAGTCGGCCGGTGTCGACGGCCCCGCATGAGACTGGCCGTCCTCGCCCTCGCGCTGATCGCGGCGAGCCCCGCCGACGCGCTCGTCGTGCGCGACATGACCGGTCGCGAGGTGGCGCTGGCGGCGCCGCCGGCGCGCATCGTGTCGCTCGTGCCGAGCGTCACCGAGACGATCTTCGCGCTCGGCGGCGAGGCGCGGCTGGCCGGCCGCACGGACTGGTGCGACTCGCCCCCGGCCGCGCGCGACAAGCCCAGCGTGGGCGGCATGATCAATCCGAGCCTCGAGGCGATCGCCACGCTGAAGCCGGACCTCGTGATCGCCACCGACGAGGGCAACCGCGAGGAGACGGCCGTGCAGCTGCGCCGCCTCGGCATCCCCACGTATCTCGTGCACGCGCACCGCGTGGCCGAGATGCTCGACATGATCGCGCGGCTCGGCGCGCTCGTGCAGCGCCCGGACGCCGTCGCCCCGCTCGTGGAATCGATCCAGGCGCGCATCGACGACGTCCGCCGTCGCGTGGCCGGGCGGCGTCCGCCGCGCGTGCTCTACGTCCTCTGGCCGGACCCGCTCATCGTCCCCGGCCGCGCCTCGCACATCACCGAGCTGATCGACCTCGCGGGCGGGCGGTCCATCACGGCGACCGTGGGCGAGAGCTACGTGCGCCTCAGCCTGGAGGCGGCGGTCGCGCGGGCGCCCGACGTCATCATCCTCGCCGATCACTCGAAGGCGGGCACGGCCGCCGGGCGCCAGTCGCCGGAGAAGTGGCAGCGGCTGACCAGCGTGCCGGCCATCCGGGACGGCCGCCTGCACTCGATCGACCTCTCGATCCTGCACCGCTACGGACCGCGCGTGGCCGAGGGGCTGGAGCTGCTCGCCCGCACGCTGCACCCCGAGGCGTTCGAGTGACCGACCGGCGGCGGCTCGTCGTCTCGCTGGTCGTCCTGGCCGCGCTGCTGGTGGCGATCGCGTGCGTCGCCCTCTTCGTCGGCGGCGCCGGCCTGTCGCCGCGGGCGGTGGTCCGGGCGCTGGCCGGGCGCGCGGACGCGGGGTCGGTGGAATCGATCATCACGCTCGGCCTCCGGCTCCCGCGCGTCGTCGTGGCCGCGCTGGCGGGCGGCGCGCTGGCGGTGGCGGGCGTCGCCTTCCAGGGGCTGACGCGGAACCCGCTCGCCGAGCCGTCGGTCCTCGGTGTGACGAGCGGCGCCGCCTTCGGCGTGGTGCTGGCCCAGATCGCCGGACTCGGCGCCAGCGTCACCGACGCGCTCGCCGTCGCGGCGTGCGCGTTCGGCGGCGCGCTGCTGGCGGCGGTGACGGTGTACGCCATCGCGCGGTCGCCCGGCGGCCTGGTCATCCAGACGCTGCTGCTGGCCGGCGTCATCGTCGGCATCTTCTTCTCGTCCGCCATCACCGTCGTGATCTCCATCGTGGACGTGGATCGGCTGGCCGGGGTGGTGCACTGGCTCCTCGGCAACCTGAGCCCGGTGCCGGCCGGGTCGCTCGCCGTCTTCGCCGTGCTCGCGGCCGCGGGCTTCGGCCTCGTCCTCGCGTCGGCGCGCGAGCTGAATCTGCTGGCGCTCGGCGAGGAGGCGGCGCTGCAGCTCGGCGTCGACGCCGAGCGCCTGAAGCGTCGCGTGTTCCTGGCGGCCGCGCTGCTGACGGGGACCGTGGTCGCGTTCACGGGACCGATCGGCTTCGTCGGCCTCGTGGTGCCCCACGTCCTGCGCGGCGTGGTCGGCCAGGACAACCGGCTGCTGGTGCCGACCGCGATGCTGGCCGGCGGCGCGTTCCTCCTCGCCGCCGACACGGTCGCCCGGAACGTCGTGGCGCCGGCGGAGCTGTCGGTCGGGGTGATCACGGCCTTCTGCGGAGCACCGGTCTTCGTCTGGGTGCTGCGCAGCCGCGCGCGGGCGGCCGCGTGAGCGCGCTCGTGGCGTTCCGCGAGGTCGACTTCGCGTATCCGCGGCCGGCGCGCGCGCGCGCCCGGCGCTTCGCCTTCGAGCGGCTCACGTTCGCCGTCGACGCCGGCGAGATCTTCGGCGTGATCGGACCGAACAGCGCGGGCAAGACCTCGCTGCTGCGGCTGCTCACGCGCGTGCTGGCGCCGGCCGGCGGCGAGATCCAGCTGGACGGCCGCAACGTCGCGGCGATCGCGTCGTGGGAGCTGGCCCGCCGGGTGGCCGTGGTGCCGCAGGAGGCGCCGCGGCCGTTCCCGTTCACGGTGGAGCAGCTGGTGCTCATGGGGCGCTATCCCCACGGGCCAGGCCGCTACTTCGAGAGCGCCGCCGACGCGGCGGCGGCGCGCGAG
>DASUPA010000165.1:0-17540 GCA_036276335.1 Candidatus Methylomirabilota bacterium
CAGGTGGAGGCATCAGAATCCTGCACACCAGGATGACCGCCTCATCGGCGTGAGCATTGACCACGGCGCCCGCCGACAGCAGCGTTACCGCACCAAAGGCCGCGAGGAGCCCTCTCACCATGTCCGTATCCTCCGCAAGGGTCGGCCGGGAGTATGCGGGGCACCGACCGAAGATGCCCGGCATGCGTGCGCGATGTCGCCCGTCACGAGCGCAGTGTCTTCGATCGGCACGCCATGCCGTCGCTGATACGACCGCGGTCGTCACAACGCCGTCACAGGCGAGACGCGCCAGGAGCCGGCGGCATTGCTCCTCACCGATGGATCGATAGGACGACGCCGTGAAGGCCATCGTGGCCGACGCGCCCGTCGCCATCATCCTGTACGCCAACGAGCAGAAGGTCTTCGCCAAGCACGTGAAGAACTTCCGGATGATCCCGGCCGGCCTCATCCACATGCACGACGTCTGGCTCGGCCAGGCTTGTTGACATCCCAGGCGCGGCTCCGGCCGGTCCCGAGAGTACGGCGGCCGTTCCGGCTAGCGGCGCCGAACGGCGCGCACGTACACGACCAGGAGCGTCACCGCGGTGAGCGGCAGGACGTAGGCGAGCATCGTCGCGCTGAAGTGCGGCAGCGCGTCATGCTGGACGGAGGCGAGGATCACGTAGGTGGTGTAGGCCGCGTAGTACCCGACGAAGAGCGCCCCCTCCCAGCGCGTGATCATGTAGCCGGTGACGAAGATCGGAAGACAGGCGAGGGCGACGGTGATCATCACCGGAATGTCGAAGGCCACAACGGCCGGTGCCACGGCGATCCCGTCCGCCGCCAGCGTCACGGCCACCCCCAGGATGACCAGGATGTTGTAGACGTTGCTGCCGATGACGTTGCCGACCGCGATATCGCGCTCTCCGCGGAACGCGGCGACGATGGACGCGGCCACCTCGGGTAGCGACGTCCCCGCCGCCACCAGCGTCAGGGCGATGACGAGGTCGCTGATCCCCAGCCCCCTCGCGAGCGCCACCGCGCCATCGAGGAACCAGCCGGCGCCCGCGACCAGGAGTGCGAGGCCGACCAGGACGCGGCCCGCGGAGAGCGCCGCGGCCCGGCCCGGACGCGCGAACGCGACGCCGAACTGCCGGCCGTACTCCGAGGCGACCTCCACACCCTCTCGTCGACTCTCACGGATCGCGAAGACGGTGTAGGCCACGCCGCCCGCGCACAGGAGCAGACCTTCCGGCCGCGTCAGGGTGCCGTCCAGCCCGAGGACGAGCACGAGCACCGAGAGCCCGATCACGATGGGAACATCCAGGCGCACGAGCCGCTGGGACACGACCAGCGGTGTGACCAGCGCGGACAGCCCCAGGATCGCGAGGACGTTGAAGATGTTGCTGCCGATCACGTTGCCGAGCGCGAGATCGCCCTGGCCCCGGAGCGCGGCCCTGGCACTGACGGCGAGCTCCGGCGCACTCGTGCCGATGGCGACGACGGTGAGGCCTACGACGAGGGGCGCGATGCCCGTGAGGGCGGCGAGCCTCGAGGCGCCTCGCACGAGAAGCTCGGCGCCGAGAATGAGCATCGCGAGTCCGGCGACGAGCGCGAGCGCCGTCACCACGGCGACGTGCGGCGTGCGCGCCGGTCAGCGCGTCGGGCGCGTGGTGCTCCCGAGGGTTGGTGCCGAAGGGGGGACTCGAACCCCCACGGGTTGCCCCACACGCCCCTCAAACGTGCGCGTCTGCCAGTTCCGCCACTTCGGCCCGGGACAGCGTCGAAGTATACCTCAACGCCCGCGGGCGCCAAACCGCCCGACGCTCTGCCGCAGGCGCGGATCGAGCGCGTCGCGGATGCCCTCGCCGAGGAGGTTGTACGAGAGCACGGTGATCAGGATCGCGAGCCCCGGGTAGAGCGACTGCCACCAGGCGAGCTCGATGGCGTCGCGCCCCTCGTTGAGGATGTTGCCCCACGTCGCGTACGGCGGCCGCACGCCGAGGCCGAGGAACGACAGCCCCGACTCGGTCAGGATCGCCGCGGGGATGCCGAGCGTCATCGCGACCAGGATGGGGCCCATGGCGTTGGGCAGGATGTGGCGCCAGATGATGCGGACGGCGCTGGCGCCGATCGACTGCGACCACAGCACGAACTCCCGCTCCTTCAGCGTCAGGAACTCCGCCCGCACGAGGCGCGCGACGCCCATCCAGCCCGTGAGGCCGATGACGGCCATGATCGTCCAGATCGAGGGCGTCAGGAAGGCCAGCACCGCCAGGAGCAGGAAGAACCGCGGGAAGACCAGCATCAGGTCGACCAGCCGCATGATTAAGCCGTCCATCCAGCCGCCGTGGTAACCGGCGGTGGCGCCGAGGAGGATGCCGATCGCGGTGGCGATGCCGACCGACACGAAGCCGACGGCCAGCGAGATGCGCGAGCCGTAGAGCAGGCGCGACAGCACGTCGCGGCCGATCTGGTCGGTGCCGAGCCAGTGCTGGCGCGAGGGCGGCTCCAGGATCTTCTTGACGTCGGGCCGGTTCGGATCCCAGGGCGCCAGCCACGGCGCGGTGGCCGCCACCGCGAACAGGCACGCCACCACCAGCCCGCCGCCGATGGCGAGCTTGTTGCGGGAGAACGCCCGCCAGAAGCCCCTCACGGCGTCACCGGCGCCCGCGCCGGCTCACGCGGATCCGCGGGTCGATGGCGCTGTACGTGAGGTCGGCCACGAGGTTGGCCCCGAGCGTCAGCGCGGCGACGATCACCAGGTTGCCCATGATCACCGGGTAGTCCCGCGCGAAGACCGACTGCACCATGAGCTGCCCCATCCCCGGGATGGCGAAGATCGTCTCCACGATGACGCTGCCGCCGATGAGCCCGGGCAGCGACAGGCCCAGGATGGTGACGATCGGCAGGAGCGCGTTGCGCAGCGCGTGCTTGCCGATCACCGTGCGCTCGTCGAGGCCCTTGGCGCGCGCCGACTGGATGTAGTCCTGGCGGATCACCTCCAGCATCGACTGGCGCATGTACCGCGAGAACCCGGCGAGGCCGCCGAAGGTGGCGACCGTGACGGGCAAAATGAGGTGGCTGATGAAGTCCCACTGCTGCCGCCAGAACGGCAGGTACTCCCACATCGGGTGCCGGAGCCCCGAGATCGGCCAGCCGAACTGCGAGCCGAAGAGGATCTGCAGCAGCACCGCCAGCCAGAAGTCGGGCGTGGCGAACCCGATGAAGACGAAGAGCGTGGTGACCTTGTCGAAGGTCGAGTACTGGTGGGTCGCCGAGCGCACGCCGATCGGGATGGCGATCAGGAGGATGATCACCATCTCGATCAGGTTGAGCAGCAGCGTGACCGGCAGGCGCTCGGCGATCTTGTCGATCACGGGCCGGCCGTCCGGCTGGAACGAGCGGCCGAAGTCCAGGAGCACGACGCGCTTCAGCCAGTTCCAGTACTGGACGGGCAGCGGCTGGTCGAGCCCGTACAGCTTGCGGACCTGCTCCAGCGACTGGATCGTGGTCGGATCTTCGCTGCCGATCAGCTCCGTGGGATCGCCGGGGGCCAGGTGGATCACGAGGAACGAGATGAACGTGATGCCGATGAGCAGCGGGACGGCGAAGAGCAGCCGGCGGAGCGCGTAGCCGAGCAGAGCTCAGCCCGCCGTGTACCGGTGCAGCGGTCGGGGCACGAACCACTTGGTGAAGTTGAACGTGATGCCGTTCGGCCCGGGATCGATGCCGTGGATGCGGGAGGACACCACGGGGAGCGCGTCGCGGAAATAGAGGAAGACGATCGGCTGGTCCTCGGCGAGGATCTCCTGGAGGCGGTGGTAGTGCTTCACGCGCTCCTCCCGGACGCAGGCGGCGCGGCCCCGCTCGAGCGCCGCGTCGGCCTCGGGGTTCGCGTAGCCGATGTGGTTCATCTGCTCGGGCGCCTGCTGCGACGAGTGCCAGATGACGAACTGGTCGGGATCGATGCCCGTCCCCCAGCCCAGCACGATCGCCTCGAACCGGCGCTTGCGGATGTACTCCTTGAGCAGCGCCGCCCATTCGATGATGCGGATCTCGACGCCGACGCCGAGCTCGTGGAGCTGCGACTGGATGATCTCGGCGATCTTCTTCCGCTCGTCGTTGCCCTGGTTGGTGACGATCTCGAACGTGAACGGCTTGCCGTCCTTCACGAGCCGGCCGTCGGCGTTCCGCTCCCAGCCCGCCTCCGCCAGCAGCCGGCGCGCCCGGTCCATGTCGTACGGGTAGGTCTTCACCTTGTCCGTGTACGCCCACGTCCCCGGCTTGTAGGGGCCGGTCGCCTCGCGGCCGAGCCCCAGGATGACGCCGTCGATCAGCTCGCGCTTGTTGATGGCGTGCGCGAACGCCTGCCGCACGCGCCGGTCGGCGAAGCGCGGGTCCTTCAGGTTGAAGCCGAAGTACGTGTAGGCGTTGCTCGGGTAGCGGAATTTCGTGTACGCGCGCTTGAACGCGGGATAGTCCGTCTGCCGCTGGTACTGGAGCGCCGTCAGGGCGGCGGAGTCGACGCCCTTGGCCTTGAGCTCGAGGAACGTCGTCGCCTGGCTCGGGATGACGCGATACACGACACGCGACAGGTGCGGCCGGCCCTCCCAGTAGTCCGCATTCGCCGTCAGGACGATGCGCTCCCCGGCCCGCCGCGACACGAACCGGTACGGCCCGGTGCCCACCGGGGCGCTCCAGTTCTGGGGGGCCTCGCGGATGCGGCCCTCCTGCACGTACGGCTCGAGCAGGTGCCGCGGCAGCATGTAGGTCGACCAGCTCGTGAGCGCCTTGGCGTACGGCTCCCGGTAGTTGACGTGAACCACGCCCGGCCCCTCCGCGTCCACGGACTCGACGCTGGCGTAGTCGGCCTTGTACGGGCTCGGCGTCTTCGGGTCGATGATCGTCCGCCACGTGAAGACGACGTCGTCCGCCGTGAACGGCTGGCCGTCGTGCCAGGTGAGGTTCGGGCGCAGCCGGAACGTCAGGCGGCGGCAGTCGGGGCTGAACGTCCACGACTCGGCGAGATCACCCTCCGGCACCAGGTTCTTGTCGAAGCGCACGAGCCCGCTGTAGATGAGCCCGCCGACCGTGTGCGAGGCACCGTCGCTGGTGATGGTGGGGATCAGGCTGGAGATGTCGCCGAGCAGGGCGTCGATGTAGGTGTCGCCGTACGCGGGCTTCGTGGACGCCACGAGCGGCGCGGGCTCCGCGGCCGACTCGGGATCGACGGTGCACCCCGCGCCGAGCGCGACGAGGACGGCGAGCACGCCGAGACGGCCGAGGGAGACGCGCAGCGACACGGGCGGTCTCCTGCGCTACTTCGCCGGCGCGGGTGCGGGTGCCGTTGCGGGCGCGGGCGCCGACGGCGCGGCCGGGGCGGTGGGGGCCGGGGCCGGCTCGCGGACGACCGACGAGGCGCTGCGCTCGCCGCCGATGAGCGCGAGGCTGAACGACGTGATCGTGAAGATCACGGCGACGACCGCGGTGATCTTGCCCAGCACCGTCGGCGTCCCCATCGACCCGAACACGGCCTGGCTGCCCGCGCCGCCGAAGGCCGAGCCGATGTCGGCCCCCTTGCCCGCCTGCAGCAGCACGATGGCGATGATGGAGAGGCACATGAGGACGTGGAGCACCGTGAGCGCGATGATCATCTACTCTCCCCTCGCGGCGCGCGCCGCCTTGCGCACGATGGCGATGAATCCCTGCGCGACCAGGCTGGCGCCGCCCACCAGGGCGCCGTCGATGTCGCTCTCGGCGGCGAGGGCGTCGACGTTGTCCGCCTTGACGCTGCCGCCGTACAGGATCCGGACCGTCTGCGCGATCTCCTTGGAGGACAGCTCGGACACGAGCCCACGCAGGTAGCCGTGGACCTCCGCCGCCTGCGCCGGCGTGGCGTTGACGCCCGTGCCGATCGCCCACACCGGCTCGTAGGCCAGGACCACCTTCGCCAGCGCCGCCGACTCCACCCCGGCCAGCCCGGCGCGGAGCTGCCCTTCGACCGTCATGAACGTGAGGCCCTGCCGCCGCTCCTCGGCCGTCTCCCCCACGCAGAGCACCGGCGTCAGGCCGTGCGCGAGCGCGGCGCCGAGCTTGCGGTTGATCTGCTCGTCCGACTCGCCCATGTCGCGGCGGCGCTCGGAGTGCCCCAGCAGCACGAGCCGGCACCCGACGTCGACGAGCATCGGCGGCGAGATCTCTCCGGTGTGGGCGCCGGAGGGCGCGTGATGGCAGTTCTGCGCGCCCAGGCCGATCGGCGTGCCGCCGACGATCTCCGCCACGGTCGTGAGCGCGGTGAACGGCGGGCAGATCACCACCTCGACCCCGCGGGGGCGCTTGAGGCCGTCGCGGATGCCGGTGGCCAGGGCGCGGGCCTCCGGGATCGTGCCGTGCATCTTCCAGTTGCCGATCACGAGCGGGGTGCGCATCAGGCAGCCTCCGTCAGCGCCTCGACACCCGGCAGCGCGCGGCCCTCGAGGAACTCGAGGAACGCGCCGCCCGCGGTGGAGACGTAGCCGATGCGGTCAGCGACGCCGGCCATGTTGACCGCCGCGATCGTGTCGCCCCCGCCGATGACCGAGAACGCGGGCGCGTCCGCGACCGCGCGCGCCACCGCCACCGTGCCCGCCGCGAACGGGGGCCTCTCGAAGACCCCCATCGGGCCGTTCCAGACGATGGTGCGCGCCGGCTTCAGCACGCCCGCGAACTTGTCGACGGTCAGCGGGCCGATGTCGAGCCCCATCTGCGCGTCCGGGATGTCCCGGATGCCGACCGCGCGGCCCGACGGGCTCTCGAGGCCGTCCGCCACCACCACGTCCACCGGCAGCGTCAGCTGCACGCCACGCCGGCGCGCGGCCTCCAGCGCGCCGCGCGCGGTCTCGATCCGCTCGGGCTCCACGAGCGAGCGGCCCACCGAGTGGCCGAGCGCGCGCAGAAAGGTGAACGCCATCCCGCCGCCGATCACCAGGCCGTCGACCCTGCCGATGAGGTGCTCGACCAGCGCGACCTTGTCGGACACCTTGGCGCCGCCGAGCAGCGCCACCAGCGGGCGCTCCGGCGCCTCGAGGATCCGCCCGAGCGCGGCCAGCTCCCGCTGCATCAGCAGCCCGGCCGCGGCGGGCTGCAGGTGCCGCGTGATGGCGGCGATGGACGCGTGGGCGCGGTGGGCGGCGGCGAAGGCGTCGTTGACGTAGCAGTCGGCCAGCTCGGCCAGCTGCCGCGCGAACCCGTCGTCGTTCTTCTCCTCCTCGGGGTGGAAGCGCAGGTTCTCGAGGAGGAGCACCTCGCCCGCCTTCAGGGCCTGGGCCTGCGCGCGCGTGTCCGGCCCGACGCAGTCGGGGGCGAGCGGCACCGGCCGCTCCAGCAGGGCGGCGAGCCGCTCGGCCACCGGCCGGAGCGAGTACTTCGGATCGGGCCCGCCCTTCGGGCGCCCCAGGTGCGAGGCCAGCACGACGGAGGCGCCGGCGTCGAGGACGTGCCGGAGCGTCGGGATCACCGCGCGCAGGCGCGTGTCGTCGGTGACCGTCCCGTTCTCCACGGGCGCGTTCAGGTCGGCGCGCACGAACACGCGCCGCCCGGCGAGCGGCAGCCTCTCGAGCGTGAGCTTGGACAAGTTACAGCGTCTTGCCGATGAACCGGATCAGGTCGCGCACCCGCGAGGAGTAGCCCCACTCGTTGTCGTACCACGCGAGGACCTTGATGAGGTTCCCGTCGACGAACGCGGTGGACGCCAGATCCACGATCGACGAGTGCGGGTTGCCGTTGAAGTCGGAGGACACGAGCTCCTCCTCCGTGGCGTCCAGGATCCCGCGCAGCGCGCCGCTCGCCGCCTCGCGGAACGCGTCGTTCACGGCCTGCGGGGTGGCCGGCCGGTCCAGCTCCGCCACGAGGTCGACCACCGACACGTTCGCGGTCGGCACCCGGATCGCGATGCCGTCCAGCTTGCCCTTCAGCTTCGGCAGCACGAGGCCGACGGCGGTGGCGGCGCCGGTCGTGGTCGGGATGATGCTGACCGCGCCCGCGCGCGCCCGGCGCAAGTCCTTGTGCGGGAAGTCGTGGATGGGCTGGTCGTTCGTGTAGGAGTGCACCGTCGTCATGAAGCCGCGCTTGATGCCGAACTTGTCGTCCAGGACCTTGGCCGTGGTGGCCAGGCAGTTCGTCGTGCACGAGGCGTTCGAGATGATGCGGTGCTTGGCGGGGTCGTACGCCTTCTCGTTGACGCCCAGCACGACCGTCACGTCCGGATCCTTCGCCGGCGCCGTGATGATGACCTTCTTGGCCCCGGCCGCGATGTGCTTGCTGGCGGTGGCGGTGTCCCGGAAGATGCCCGTCGACTCCACCACCACGTCGACGCCGAGCTCCCGCCAGGGCAACGACGCGGGGTCCTTGATGGCGCACACGCGGATCTCGCGGCCGTTGACGAAGATCGCCTCGCCCTTCGACGTCACCTCGGCCTTGAGGTTGCCGTGGACGGAGTCGTGCTTGAGGAGGTGGGCCAGGGTCTTGGCGTCGGCCAGATCGTTGACGCCGACCACCTCGATGTCATTCGCCTCGAGCGCGGTCCGGAAGAAAACGCGTCCGATGCGGCCGAAACCGTTGACGCCGACTCGAATACTCATGGGAAGGCTCCTTTGGCTGGGATCCGTCGAAATTATACGGCCACTTACAAGGCACGAGCAACCGTGAGCACCCCGACCCGTCTGGCGCCCGCCGCGTGGAGGGCCCGCGCGCACTCGGCGGCCGTCGCGCCGGTCGTGAGCACGTCGTCGACGACGACGACGTCGAGGCCGGCGACCGCGGGCGCCGCCACGAAGGCGCCCCGGACGTTGGCGCGCCGCTGGGCGACGTCGAGGTCGGTCTGCGGCGCGGTGTCGCGGCCGCGCGCCAGCCAGCGCGGCCGCAGCGGCGCGCCGAGCGCGCGGGCGACGCGCTCGGCCAGCAGCGTCGCCTGGTTGAAGCCGCGCTCGCGCTCACGGGCACGCGCCAGCGGCACCGGCACCACGGCATCGGCCGGGGGCAGCACGGCCGCCCACTGCTCGAGGACGAGCGCGGCGAGCGGACGCGCGAGCGCCGGCTTGCGCGCGAACTTCAGGCGCTGCACCGCCTCGCGCAGCGGGCCGGCGTAGACGCCGCCCGCCCGTGCCCAGTCGAACGCCGGCGGCACCGCGGCGCACTCGCCGCAGCGCTCCCGCGACGGCGTGGGACGCGGCGGGGCGGGCGACGCGGCCGCCCCGCGCGCGAGCGTCGGGAACGGCAGCCCGCACGTGTCGCACAGCGGGGGCTCGATGCGCTCGATCGCGTCCCAGCACCCGCCGCAGAGCGGATCGCGGCGGCCCGCGCCGAGCGCGGCCTCGCAGAGGGGACACCGCGCGGGAAAGACGAGGTCGAGCGCCGCCACCACCCAGGCCCGCATCGGCGGTCTCAGCGCGTCTGGCTGGGGCGCAGCGTGTTCCACCGGCGGCAGCCGGTGCAGCGGTCCTGCCAGCGCGGCGACGACGCACCACACGCCGCGCAGCGGTGCGGCCAGTCGAACGCGTGGCCGAGCCGCAGGGCGCGCCGGTACTCCTCGAACGCCTCCCGCGCCTCGCCGCGGCGCTCGAACACGGCGCCCAGGAACGCGTGGACCACGGGCAGGTCGGGCGCGCGGACCTCGAGCTTCTCGAACTGGTCGGCCGCCTCGTCGAGCATCTCGAGCTCGAAGTAGACGCGGCCGAGCGCGGCCGCCAGCGCGAGGTCGTCCGGCGCGCGCTCGGCGGCGTTGCGATAGAGCGCGATCATCCGGCTCGGGCGTCCCTGCTCGCGGTACGCGCGCTCGAGCCGCGCGAGCAGCGGCAGCGCCGGCTGCATCTCCACCGCGCGCTCCCAGGTGCGGACCGCCTCCCGCGCGTCGCCGGCCGCCTCGTGGGCGTCCCCGAGCGCGACCGCGGCCGGGGTGAAGCGTGGATCGGCGCGGAGGGCCGCCTTGAAGTGACCGGCGGCGCCGGCCGCCTCGCCGCGCGCGAGCTCCAGGCGGCCCAGCTCGTAGTGCTCGGCGGCGAGCCACTCCGCCTCCGCCGCGCGGTCGCCGAGCGGCGCCAGCGCCATGAGCTGCTGCTGCACCGCGATGGCCTCGTCCCACTGGCGGCCCTCGACGGCCAGGTCGCGCAGCTCGAGCAGGGCGCCGCGGTGCGCCGGCCACTGCTGGGCGACGTGACGCAGCAGCGTGCGCGCCTCGTCGAGGCGGCCGGCGCGCCGCGCCTCCCGCGCGCGCTCCATCGACTCCGACGCCTGCGGATCGTGCTCCCCGGTCGCGGGCGGACGCTCGACGCCCACCGCGCGGAGCGCGCGGTGGCCGAGCGCGGTGAGCGTCGCGAGCGAGGAGCGGAGCGTCAGGAACATCGATGCGGGCGGTGCCCGGCCGGCGAGATGGCGAGCGACACGACTACCCGGCGGCCATCCGCTCCTCCTGCTCGATCACCCGCTGGCAGTCGATGCAGTAGCGCGCGAACGGCAGCGCCTCCAGGCGCTTCTCGGCGATGTCCTCGCCGCACCGCTCGCAGCTGCCGAAGGAGCCGTCGTCGATCTTCTGCAGGGCGGAGACGACGTCGCGCAGCAGGCGACGGTCGCCGTTGCCCAGCTCGAAGAAGAACTCGCGCGTGTAGGCGGTGTTCGCCTGATCGCCGAGGTCCTTGATGGAGTCGTCTTCCTGGTCCTTGCCGTAGAGCGCGGTGCGGCCCACCTCTTCCGACAGCTGCCGGTGCTTCTCGACGAGGCGCTTCCTGAATTGCGCCACGCGATCTTTTCTCATCGAGTACCCCCCTGGCGACGTCGCCGCAGGACGGCGAGTTGTCGTACGCTAGCACGCACCCACGGGGCGCGCAAGACAGACCGCCCGCGCGGCGCGCCGCGGCGCTCACGCGCCGTCGACAGGAATGGACGGGGCGTCGCCCCACAGTCGCTCGAGCGCGTAGTACGCGCGCGTGTCCTCCAGGAACACGTGCATGAGCACGTCGCCGTAGTCGAGCAGCACCCATCCGCTCTCCGGCTGTCCCTCGGTGTGCAGCGGCCGCACGCCGTCGGCCTTCAGCTCCTCGCGGATGGCGTCCGCGATCGTCTTCACGTGCGGCGCCGAGCGTCCGCTGCAGACGAGGAAGTAGTCGGTGACGCTCGACACGCCCTGCACGTCGAGCACGGCGAGGTCGATCGCCTTCTTGTCCAGCGCCGCGCGCGCGGCGCGGCGGGCCTTGTGCTCGGCGGCCGCCGGCGCGCTCACCGCGCGGCGTCCTGGTAGAGCCCGTGCGCGGCGATGTAGTCCGCCACCACCGGCGGCAGCCGGAACGCCAGCGAGCGCCCCTCGCGCACGCGGCGCCGGAGCTCCGACGCGGAGATCGGCATGGAGGCGGCGCGCGAGACGATCACGCCCCGCTCGGGGATGCGGCCGTCGCCGTCGACGTGCGTGAACCCGCCCTCGACGCCGAGCTCGCGCAGCACCTTCTGGGCGGCCTCGCTGTCGGCGTCGAAGGGACTCCCCACGCGCGGCACGATCACGAGCCGCGCTAGCTGCGCCACCCGCCGCGGCTCCCTCCACGACAGCAGGTCGAGGAACGTCTCGGAGCCGACGATGAGGAACAGCGTCTCGCCCGGCCGCGTGAGCGCGGTCAGCGTGTCGACGGTGTACGACGGCCCCGGGCGGCTCAGCTCGACGTCGGAGACCGCGAAGCCGGGCCGCCCGGCGGTGGCGAGCCGGACCATCGCCAGCCGGTGCTCGGGCGGCGCCAGCCGCGCGGGATCCTTGTGCGGCGGGTGCTTCGCCGGCACGAACAGCACGCGGTCGAGCCGCAGGATCTCCAGCAGGTCGTCGGCGAGCAGCAGGTGGCCGTAGTGGATGGGATTGAACGACCCGCCGAACACCGCGGTGCGGGCCAACGGCTATTCCCGCACCTGGCCGTCGCCCTGGACGACGAACTTCGTCGTCGTCAGCGCCCGCACCCCGACCGGGCCTCGGGCGTGCACGCGCGAGGTCGAGATGCCCATCTCCGCCCCCATGCCGAACTGCTGGCCGTCGAGCAGCCGCGTGGAGGCGTTCACCAGCACGCCGGCCGCGTCCACCTCCCGCGTGAAGCGGCGGGCGCGCGCGAGGTTGTTGGTGACGATCGCCTCCGCCAGGCCCGTGCCGTGGCGCCGGATGTGGGCGATCGCCGCGTCCAGGTCGTCCACCACGCGCACGGCGAGCACGAGGTCGAGGTACTCCTCGTCCCAGTCGGCGTCGGTCGCCGGCCGCGCCGCGGGCACCAGCGCGCGCGTGCGCGGGCAGCCCCGCAGCTCGACGCCCGCCTCGGCGAGCCGCGCCGCCGCCGCGGGCAGGAACCGCTCGGCCACCGCGCGGTCCACCAGCAGCGTCTCGAGGGCGTTGCACACCGACGGCCGGTGCGTCTTCGCATTCAGCACGATGGCGGTCGCCATCTCGAGATCCGCGTCGGCGTCGACGAAGACGTGGACGAGGCCCTTGTCGTGCTTGAGCACCGGCACGCGCGACCGCTCGGCCACCCAGCGCACGAACTCCTCGCCGCCGCGCGGGATGACGAGATCGAGGTAGCGATCCTGCTCCAGCATGAGGGCCACCGCCTCGCGGTCGGTGACGTCGAGGAACTGGATGGCGTCGGGTGGCGCGCCCGTCTTCTCGAGCGCCTTGCCGAGCACGCTCGCGATGAGCGTGTTGGAGGCGATCGCCTCGCTGCCGCCGCGGAGCAGGACGGCGTTGCCCGACTTCACGCAGAGGCCGGCGGCGTCGGCGGTGACGTTGGGCCGCGACTCGTAGATGAAGCCGATCACGCCGAGCGGGACGGCGACGCGCGAGATCTCGATGCCGTTCGGCCGCCGCCACGACTCCACCACCGTGCCGACGGGGTCGGGGAAGGCCGCGATCTCCCGCAGCCCGCCCGCCATCTGCTCGACGCGCGCCTCGGTCAGCGTGAGCCGATCGACGAACGCGCGCGTGAGGCCGCGGGCGCGCGCGCGCTCGACGTCGGTGCGGTTCGCCTCGAGCAGCGCGCCCGTCTTCTCCTCCAGGGCGCGCGCCATCTGGGCCAGGGCCTCGTCCTTGACGCGCGTGCTGCACAGCGCCAGCGCGTCGGCCGCCTGCCGCGCCGCCCGCGCCTTGGTCTCGACCAGCTCTCTGAGGCTCATCGTCCGGCCCTCACAGCAGTACGAGGTTGTCGCGGTGGATCACTTCGTCGAAGCTCTTGTAGCCCAGGCGCTGCCCGATCTCCCGCGTCTTGGCGCCCTGGATCTTCCGCAGCTCGTCGGCGTCGAAGTTCACCAGCCCGCGGGCGAACTCGCGGTCGTCGCCGTCGCTCACGAGCCCGACCACCTCGCCGGCGGCGAAGTCGCCCTCGACCTTGGCGATGCCCGAGGGCAGCAGGCTCTTGCCGTGCTGAGTCAATGCCGCGCGCGCCCCGGCGTCGACCGCGAGCCGGCCGTGCGGCGGGACCGCGAAGGCGATCCAGCGCTTGCGCGCCCCGAGCCGGTCGGCCTTGGGCGCGAAGTAGGTGCCGGCCGCCTCGCCCTTCAGGATGCGCGCCAGCACGCCCTGCGTCCGGCCGCTGGCGATGACCATGGGGACGCCGGCCGCCGCCGCCTTCTGCGCCGCCTGCAGCTTGGTCGCCATCCCGCCCACCGACCCGGCGCCGGTCCCGCGCCACACCAGCCGCTCGATCTCCGCCGTGATCGTGTCCACGGTGTCGAGCTTGACGGCCGCCGGGTCCCGGGCCGGATCGCTCGTGTACAGGCCGTCGACATCGGTGAGCAGGACCAGGAGGTCGGCGTCGATCAGCGAGGCGACGAGCGCGCTCAGGTTGTCGTTGTCGCCGACCTTGATCTCCTCGACCGCCACCGTGTCGTTCTCGTTCACCACGGGCAGCACGCCGAAGCGCAGCAGGGCGAGCAGGGTGTTGCGCGCGTTCAGGTACCGCGCCCGGTCGGAGATGTCGTGCGCGGTCAGCAGCACCTGGCCGACGGGCACGCCGTGGCGCTTGAACGCCTGCTCGTAGTGCCACATCAGCGCGGACTGGCCCACCGCCGCCGCCGCCTGCTTCTCGGGGATCGTGCGCGGCCGCTCGGGCAGCGTCAGCCGCGCCATGCCCGTCGCGATGGCGCCCGACGTCACCAGCACGAGCTCGCGCCCCTCCCGCACCGAGGCGAGCTCGGCGGCCAGGGCGGCGATGCGCTCGGGGTCCGGTCCGAGCCCGGGCCGCGTGATGAGCCCGGTGCCCACCTTGACGACGAGCCGGCGCACCCGGCCTAGCTGGCGGCGCGGAGCCATCCCGTGGTGTCCAGGCGCGCCGCGATGGCGCGCACGAGGTCCGTGAGGCCGCGGCCGGTGGCGGCGGAGATCACGAGGAACGGCTGGCCGGCCTCGGCGCAGCGCCGTCGCACGCGCTCGACGGCCGCCAGCGTCTCGGGCGCCCCGTCGAGGAGGTCGGCCTTGTTGACGGCGACGATCTGCGGGCGCCGCGCCAGCTCGGGCGAGTACGCCGCCAGCTCCGCGTTCACGCTGTCGAGATCGTCGCCGAGGTCCCGCCCGGTGTTCGGATCCGGATCGAGCAGGTGCACGAGCAGCCGCGTCCGCTCCGTGTGGCGCAGGAACTGGTGGCCGAGCCCCTTGCCCTCGGCGGCCCCCGGGATCAGGCCGGGGAGGTCCGCGATGACGAACGAGCGGTCGGCGTCCGCCCGCACGATCCCGAGCGTGGGCGCGAGCGTCGTGAACGGATAGTCGGCGATCTTCGGCTTCGCGGCGGACAGCCGGGAGACGAGCGTCGACTTGCCGGCGTTCGGCACGCCGATCACCCCGACGTCGGCGAGGAGCTTGAGCTCCAGGTGCAGCCAGCGCTCGGGCCCGGGACGGCCGAGGTCCGCCCGGCGCGGCGCCTGGTTCGTGGACGACGCGAAGCGCGCGTTGCCGCGGCCGCCCCGCGCGCCGCGGATGGCGAGCACGCGCTGACCGGGCTCGGTGAGGTCGCCGAGCACCTCGCCGGTGTCGCGGTCGCGGACGACGGTGCCCAGCGGCACGCGCAGCACCAGGTCGTCGCCGGCGGCGCCCGAGCGGTTGCTCCCCTCGCCGTGCTGACCGCGCTCGGCGTGATAGTGGCGCTGGTAGTGGAAGTCCAGGAGGGTCGTCAGCGCGGGATCGGCCTCGAGGTACACCGAGCCGCCGTCGCCGCCGTCACCACCATCGGGGCCGCCGCGCGGCACGTACTTTTCCCGGCGGAAGCTGACGCAGCCGGCGCCCCCGTCGCCGCCCTTGACGAAGATGTCGATCTCGTCGACGAACATCCCGGTGCCCGCGGGCCGGGGGGGGCCCGCCAGCGCGCTCAGGCCGGGCTGGTGACGATGCTCACGTAGCGGTTGTCGCCCCGGCGCTCGAACCGCACGTAGCCGTCGATCTTCGCGAAGAGCGTGTCGTCCGATCCGAGGCCGACGTTCG
Organism: Candidatus Methylomirabilota bacterium; assembly: GCA_036276335.1. Taxonomy (GTDB): domain Bacteria; phylum Methylomirabilota; class Methylomirabilia; order Rokubacteriales; family CSP1-6; genus AR12. The sequence continues at coordinate 15,443 of DASUPA010000165.1, forward strand.
ACCCGGGATGAAACCGCGTGCCGCGCTGGCGGACCAGGATGCTGCCGCCGGTCACGAACTGGCCGCCGAAGCGCTTGACGCCCAGCATCTGGGGGTTCGAGTCGCGGCCGTTGCGGGAGCTGCCGACGCCTTTCTTGTGAGCCATGCCCTCTAGACCTCGATCTTGACGATGCGTACGCTCGTGACCGCCTGCCGGTGGCCGCGGTGACGGCGGTAGTTCTTGCGGCGCTTGAACTTCACGACCTCCACCTTGCGCGAGCGTCCCTGGGTCACGACCTCGCCGGAGACCCGCGCCCCCGCCACCCGGTCCCCTGACAGCACCTCGCCGTCCCGGTTGACGAGCAGGACGGAGCGGAACTCCACCGCGGCGCCCTTGTCGCCGGCCACCTTCTCGACCGCGATGACCGAGCCCGGCGTCACGCGGTACTGCTTGCCTCCCGTTGCGATCACGGCTTCCATGCGCGCGCTACCTTCCCTGACTGTTGGAGTGACGGCCGTTTATAAGACCACGAAGCCCGCGCGGCCGTCAACTTGCCGACGCCCCCGCCGTGCCGAGGTACTCGGCCAGCTGCTTGCGGACGAAGAGGCGCGACCGGTGTACCCGCGACTTCACCGCCGGCAGGCTGATGCCGAGGGTCTCGGCGATGTCGGGGTTCGACAGCCCCTCGATGTCGTGCATCACCAGGGCCGTGCGGTAGTCGGGCGGCAGGCCATCGATCGCGCGCTCGAGTACCTCGCGGAGCTCGCCGTTCAGGGCCTGCTCGTCGACGCGCGAGGACCAGTCCGCCATCGGCTCGAAGTGGCGGCCGTCGTCGTCCAGCGCCGGCAGCACATCCTCCAGCGAGATCTCCCTGGCCTTCGCCCGGCGCGTGCGCAGCTTCTGGTAGGCGGCGTTGGCCGCGATGCGGTAGAGCCAGCTGCCGAAGGCCGATTCGCCCTTGAACGTGTGGATCTTGCGGGCGGCCGTCCACAGCGCGTCCTGCGCCGCTTCCTCGGCGTCCTCGTTGAGCCCGGTGATCCGCATCGCCAGACGGTAGACGCGGTCGCCGAAGCGCTCGACGAGCTGCTCGGCGGCGTCCGGGTCGTCCCGGCGAAGGGCCTCGACGAGCTCGGCGTCCACGTCCACGCGCGGTCCCGGGGACACGGTCATGCGCGCACCTCGTGGAAGGTCAGATAGCGCTTCAGCTCGGTCACGCACTGCTCCATCATGCGGATGTCCTTCGAGACCTTGGCGAGCAGGATCGCGCCCTCGAGCGAGGCCACGAGGAAGCGCGCGAGCATCTCCGGCTCCGTGTCGGGCGCCAGCTCACCGCGGCGGCGCGCCGCCTCCAGCGCGCTGGCGAGCCTCGCCTGCCACGCCGTGAACAGCGTCGCCAGGCGCGTGCGGAACCCCTCGTGCACGTCCGAGAGCTCGGAGGCGAGGTTGCCCATGACGCAGCCGCCGACGCAGTTGCGCTCGCGCTGGGCCTGCAGCAGGCGATCCAGGAAGCAGCGGACCTGGCCGAGCGGCGACGCCGTCTCGTCGGCGAAGCACGGCTCCAGCGTGCGCTCGAGGAACCCGACGACGATCTGGTCGAGGATCGCGTAGCCGAGCTCTTCCTTGCTCTTGAAGTGATAGTAAAAGTTGCCCTTCCCGACTCCGCTCTCGCGCAGCACGTCGTCCAGGGAGGTCCCGTGGTACCCGTGGACGTGGATCAGCCGTGTGGCCGCCGAGATGACGGCGTCGCGGGTGCTGCGGCCGTCTCGGGGGCGCGGGGACGATGTCGGGCTGTGCGTTATGGCCATGTACCAACCAGTCGGTACAGTAACCTACCCGACGCGTCGGACGCGGTCAAGGGCCGGGTCCCGGACGGAGACGCCCCGCCGCCGGACGCCGCGGCGGCGGGCGCGGAATCAGAACAGGGGCGCCGCGACGCGCAGGGCGGCCATCACTACGGACTTCGGATAGACGCCGAGGACGACGATCCCGAGGACGCAGAGGACCACGGACAGCGCCAGCGCCGGCGCCACGCGCACGCGCTCGGCGCGCGCCGGCGCCTCGATGTACATGCTCTTCGCGATGAGGAGGTAGTAGAAGAGCGCGACGACGGTGAGGATC
>DASUPA010000166.1:0-2945 GCA_036276335.1 Candidatus Methylomirabilota bacterium
GCCGATCGGCACGCGCAACCCGTACGACGGCAGCCGCATCGCGGGCGGCAGCTCCAGCGGGACCGGTGCCGCCGTCGGCGCCCGTCTGGCGCCCGGCGGTCTCGGCAGCGACACGGGCGGCTCCGTGCGGATCCCGGCGGCCCTCTGCGGCATCGCCGGCCTCCGCCCGACGCTGGGGCGCTACAGCGGCGAGGGCATCACGCCCATCGCGCACTCGCGCGACACGGCGGGCCCCATGGCGCAGACGGTCGCCGACGTCGCGCTGCTCGACTCGGCCATCGCCGGCGGTGCCGTGGTCACCCCGGCCTCCCTGAAGGGTGTCAGGCTCGGCGTCTACCGTCCGTACTTCTTCGCCCAGCTCGACGCCGACACGCGTGCGGTCACCGACGCGGCGCTGGCGAAGCTGCGGGAGGCGGGCGTCACCATCGTCGACGTCAACATGCCGCACCTGCGCACCCTGAACGACGCCGCCAGCTTTCCGGTGGCCCTCTACGAGGCCTACGACGACCTCGCGTCGTACCTCGAGCGCTACCGGGTCGGCGTGACCGTGGACGAGGTCGTGGCGGGCATCGCGAGCAAGGACGTGAAGGGCACGTACGAGGGCCTCGTCGTCCCGCGCAAGCTGCCTGCCCCGGGCGGCGTCGTGGACGCCGCGCCGATCTACCAGGCCGCGATGCAGCAGGCGCGCCCGGCGCTCCTCGCGCACTTCGCCGACACGTTCGCGACGTACGGGATCGACGCGCTGCTTGCCCCGACCACGCCGCACGTCGCGGTCCCGCAGGGACCGGACGCCAGCAGCCTGGAGACGTTCCTGCTGTTCATCCGGAACACCGATCCGGGGAGCAACGCGGGGCTGCCCGGGCTCACGGTGCCGGCCGGGCTGGGACCGACCACGGGCCTGCCGGTCGGGCTGGCGCTCGACGGGCCGCGCGGCAGCGATGCGCGGCTGCTGGCGCTCGGCCTCGCGATCGAGCGGCTGCTCGGCCGCACGCCGCCGCCGAGGCGCTAGCCCCCGGCGGCGACGTCGGCCGGAGGCCGCGGCCTCACACGCGCCAGCCCAGCCACTCGCACACGCCGCGGCCCATGACCCACTCGAGGTCCTCGCCCTTCAGCCACGGCTGCTCCCTGGTGAACAGATCGATGCACTCGCGGTACGTGCACGGCATCCGCGTGAGGTCGGTGCCCCAGAAGGTGCGCCGCGGCCCGTAGGCGTCGACCAGGCGCTTGATGGCGTCGTGCAGGTCGCGGAACGGATACTCCTGCGTCGACAGCGAGGGCATGCCGGAGGCCTTCACGGCGATGTTCGGATGCTTGGCGAGCGCGCAGACCGCGGGGAGATCCTCGAAGACCTTCGGCGCCTTCTGGCGGATGTTGAGCCCGACGTGGTCGATCACGAGCCTCAGCCCCGGGTGCTTGCCCGCGATGCGGTCCAGGATGTCGAGAGAGCCGGGCACGAGCACCATCAGCGGGATGCCGGCCTTCTCCGCGGCCGGCCACAGCCAGTCGGCGCTGCCGTCGGTGAGGAAGTGCCGGTTGTGCTCGTTGTGGAAGGTGAACCGCATGCCGAGCATTCCCGGCTGCTTCTTCCAGTCCGGCACGAGCGCGCGGCTCGCCGGATCGGCGAGATCGAGGCGGCCCATCACGGCGAACTTGTCGGGGTGCAGGCGCGCGGCCTCGAGCGCGAGATCGTTCCGGTCGCCTTCCCACGACGGCGGCACGATGACGATGCGGTTCACCTTGGCCAGCTCCATCTCGAACAGCAGCATGTCCTTGGTCACGGGGTAGGGCTTCTGCGCCTCGTGGTCCCGGCCGGCCGGCCAGGGACGCGCGGACGTGTTGGCGCCCCAGAGGTGGACTTGCGAATCGACGATCAGCATCCCGTTGGCTCCTTGTTCGGTGGGGTGCGCTTCGAGGTTGCGTCGCCGCAGCATACACCGCTATCGTCCGTGCATGAACCCTGCACACCCCGAGTCCCTGGTGGAGACGGACTGGCTGGCCGCGCGCCTCGACGACCCCGCGCTGCGCATCCTCGAGTGCACCGCGATCCTGCACGCGCTTCCCGACGGCGGCTACCGGGCGGAGTCCGGGCGCGCGACGTGGGAGGCCGGGCACATCCCCGGCAGCGGCTTCGCCGACCTCACCGGCGAGCTCTCGGACCAGTCGTCGCCGCTGCGCTTCATGATGCCGCCGCCCGCGCAGCTGGCGTCGGCCATGGCCGGCCTCGGCGTGGGCGACGGTACGCGCGTCGTCCTCTACGACCGCGCGGTCAACATGTGGGCCGCGCGCGTGTGGTGGATGCTCCGCGCCGTCGGGTTCGACCAGGCGGCGGTGCTGAACGGCGGCTGGCGGAAGTGGACGCTCGAGGGCCGGCCCGTGTCGACCGCGCCGTGCGCGTATCCGCCCGGACGGTTCGTGCCGCGGCCGCGTCCGGCCCTCTTCGCCGACAAGACGGCGGTGCTGGCCGGGGTCGGCGACACCGCGACCTGCGTGCTCAACGCGCTCACAGACGAGCAGCACCGCGGCACGGGCGGCGTGACGTACGGGCGTCCGGGCCGCATCGCGGGAAGCGCCAACGTCCCCGCCCGCTCGCTGGTCGATTCGAAGACCCACGCCTATCTCTCGCCCGACGCGCTGCGCAAGCAGTTCGAGGCCACCGGCGTGCTGCGGGCCGGCCGGGTGATCACCTACTGCGGCGGCGGTATCGCCGCCAGCAGCGACGCCTTCGTGCTCACCGCCATCCTCGGCCACGACCACGTCGCCGTCTACGACGCCTCCCTCTCCGAATGGGCCGCCGACCCCTCGCTCCCGATGGAAACCGGCTAGCCTCGCCTGCGAGCGCGGTTCTCATCGATTGCGCGAGGCGGGCGGGTCCTGTCGCCGGTGCGGCGGCGGCCCCGGGGCTCCGTCACCCACGCGACCCACACGCACGTTCTTCGAACGTGCGA
>DASUPA010000167.1:0-5004 GCA_036276335.1 Candidatus Methylomirabilota bacterium
GCTCCACCCGGGAGGTGCCATGGCGAGAAAGCTGGTGGTCTGCTGCGACGGGACGTGGAACACGCCCGACGAGGTCCAGGACGGCAAGCCGGCCCGGACGAACGTCGCCAAGATCGCCCATGCGGTGACCCCGGTCGATGGGCACGGCACCGAGCAGCGTGTCTACTACCGCAAGGGCGTGGGGACGGGCAGGCTCGACCACTTCGTTGGCGGCGCGCTCGGCTGGGGCCTGTCGCGCAGCGTGCAGGACGCCTACATGTACCTCGTCGAGAACTACGAGGCGGGGGACGAGATCTTCCTCTTCGGCTTCAGCCGCGGGGCCTACACGGCGCGGAGCGTCGTGGGCCTGATCCGCAACTCGGGGCTTCTGCACCGCCGGTACACGCGGAAGCTGGACGACGCCTACGAGCTCTATCGCGATCGCAGCGACGCCACGCACCCGCGCCTGATGGAGGCGGCGCTGTTCCGCCGGAGCTTCGGGCGCGAGGTCCGCATCCGCTTCCTCGGCGTCTGGGACACCGTGGGCGCGCTCGGCATTCCCGTCGACGTGCCGGGCGTGCACCTGCTGAACAGCCGGTGGAAGTTCCACGACGTCAAGCTCAGCACCGCGGTCGACAACGCCTTCCAGGCCCTCGCCATCGACGAGCGGCGCAAGCCGTTCGCGCCCGCCATCTGGGAGCAGCAGCCCGAGGCCGCGCGCGTGGGCCAGCGGCTCGAGCAGGTCTGGTTCGCGGGCGTGCACAGCGACGTCGGCGGCGGGTACCCGGAGACCGCGCTGTCCGACGTCGCCCTGGTGTGGATGGCCAACCGGGCGGCCGAGTGCGGCCTGGCCGCCGACTTCGATGCCGCGGGCCTCGCCGTCCACCCGGACGGCGACGCCGACCTGCACCGGTCGATGACGTTCTACTACCGGGTGTTTGGCCGCCTCGTGCGCCCCATGCCGCGGCCGCGCACCGACGCCGAGGGCCGGCCGATCGTCACCCGGGAGAAGGTGCTCGACCTCGCCGTCCTCCGGACGGCCTCGCGCGCGGACTACCGGCCGCCGAACCTCCTGTCGTTCGTGCGCGCCGGCGGCCCCCAGACCAAGCTCTGACACCGGCCGCCGGCTGCGTATAATCACGGAGCCAGGTCGAGCCGACCGCGAATCTCCGAAAGCTTGAGGCCATGAGCGACGACTCCGAAGACTTCGCCGCGCTGTTCGCCCGCCACGAGGCGCAGCGCGCGCTCGAGAAGGGCCAGGTCGTGAAGGGCCGCGTCATCCAGGTCACCGCCGAGCACGTCTTCGTGGACGTCGGCGGCAAGGGGGAGGCGTGGATCGACCGCGCCGAGCTCGTGGACGCCGACGGCCGCCTCCGGGTCGCCGTCGGCGACGAGGTCGAGGCGACGGTGGTGGCGACGGGCGACGAGGTCCGGCTCTCGCACCGGCTGCGGCAGGGAGCGCAGGCGCGCGAGGCGCTCGGCGTCGCGGCGCAGACGGGCGTCCCGGTGGAGGGCAAGGTCGCGGCCGTCATCAAGGGCGGGTACGAGGTCACCGTCGGCGGCCTCCGCGCGTTCTGCCCGTTCTCGCAGATGGACCTCCGCCGCGCGGAGCCCGAGCAGGAGTACGTCGGGCGCGTGCTCGAGTTTCGCGTCACGAAGTACGCGGAGGGCGGCCGCAACATCGTGCTGTCACGGCGCGCGCTGCTCGAGGAGCAGGCGGCGGAGGCGGCCCGGGAGACCCGCAAGAAGCTCGTCGCCGACGCCGTGCTGCCGGGCACCGTGGTCTCGCTGACGGACTTCGGCGCGTTCGTCGACCTGGGCGGCGTGCAGGGCCTGGTGCCCATGTCGGAGCTCGCGCACGGGCGGGTGGAGCGCGCGAGCGACCGCCTCCGCGTCGGCGAGCCGGTGACGGTGAAGGTGCTGCGCCTCGACGAGGCGAAGGGCCGGATCACCCTCAGCCTCAAGGCGCTCGAGGGCGATCCGTGGGCGGCCGTTCCCGGCCGCCTCCGCGAGCGGCAGGTGGTGCGCGGCCGCGCCGTGCGGGCCACGGACTTCGGCGTGTTCGTCGAGCTCCTGCCGGGCGTGGACGGTCTCGTGCACACGAGCGAGATCCCGCGGCACCGGCAGGCGGCGATGCGCGAGGCCGCCGCCGCCGGCGCCGAGATCCCGGTGATGGTCGTCAGCGTCGACATCGCAAAGCGTCGCATCGGCCTCGCCCTCGCGCCCGAGGGGGCGACCGTGGGCGAGGAGCTGCAGTCAGCGGTCGCGGTGGGCGCCGTCCTCACCGGCACCGTGGAGCGCGTGGAGCCGTACGGAGTGTTCGTCCGCCTCGGCCCCGGACAGGCAGGGCTCGTGCCCAGCGCCGAGCTCGGCGCGGCGCGCGGCGCCGACCATCGCCGGGCCTTCCCGATCGGGAGCGAGATGAAGGTCCTCGTCCTCGCCATCGAGGACGGCGGCCGGCGCATCCGCCTGTCGCGGGAGAAGGCGCTGGCGCACGAGGAGCAGGCGGAGACGCAGGCCTACCGGAAGGACACGGCGAGGAAGGGCGGCTTCGGGATGACGCTGGGCGACTTCCTGAAAGACCGATGAGACATCCTGTGTCAACCTCGCGGGGGGCCCCGACATGGCCCCCCACACCCCCCCATGCTCGGCCGCGCCCCGGCGGAGCCGTGGCGCGCCTCGACGAACGATGAGGGTCGTCCTCGCCGTGCTGGCGCTGCTCGCCGCCGTGCCGGCGGCGGCGGAGACGATCGTCCCGCCGGGCTTCACCGTGCACGTCTACGTGAGCGGGCGCGGATTCGAGCGGGAGCGCGCGCCCGGCGCTCCCGGGATCCCGTCCAGCTCCACGCTGGCGATGGCCCCCGACGGCGTTCTCTACGTCGCCCGCACCGGCCGCCGTTACACGGGCGGCGAGGTCGACGACCTGTGGCCGATCTACCGCATCCCGCTCGGCGGCGCGCGCCTCACGCCGGAGACCGAGGCGCGCTTCCTCTACGGTCCGCCGCTGTTCAACCCGCAGATCGCCGGCATCAGCCCCGCCGGCGAGCTGTTCGTCACCACCTACGACCGCGACCGGAAGATCGGCGTGCTCTACCGCATGGTGAACGGCCGCGCGGAGCTCTTCGCCGGCGGCACGCCGGAGCGCGGCGCGCGGCCGGTGCTGCGGCAGCCCGAGGGCGTCGCGTTCGACCCCGGCGGCCACATCTACGTGGCCGATCGCGCGCGCGACGTCGTCCTCGAGCTCGATGCGGCGGGGGCCGTCGTGGACGCGAGCTTCCTCTCGCTGCCGCGTCCACGGCTGATGGTCATCGACCCGCGGCAGCGCCTCTGGATCGGCGGGGACGAGCAGGTAGTGGCGCCGTGGCAGCGCGGGCCCGGCGTGCTCTGGCGGGCGGACGTCGAGACTCCCCCGGCGCCGATGCTGCGCGGACCGCTGGTGGCGGGGCTGGCCGTGGGACCAGGCGGCCGGATCTTCGTGGCCGATCGTCACGCCGCCCGGATCGTGCTGGTCGACGGCGACGGGACCGCGTCGGAGTTCGCGCGCTTCACCGACGGCGACGCGCCGCGGGGGCTCGCCTTCGTGCCGGACACCCCGGCCACCCGCGGCGCCGGCATCGCGGGCGACCTGCTCGTCATCACGATCAGCCGGGGCCGGTGGCCCGCGAACGAGATCATCCGCGTGTCCGGGCCGTTCGGCGCGCCGCTGGAGGGCGCCCGCTGAGTCGCGCCCGAAGGCCGTGCGGCGGGGCGGCGGGGGTCTCGTGTTCGGGCACGCAAATCGACGAGAGTCGGGCGCCTGTAAGCGAAGCAACGATTCGTGGCCGGAGCCGACGCGTTACCCTAAATCACGGCCCTCACACGAGACCCCCGCCGCCCCGCCGCACGGCCTTCGGGCGCGGTCGCTACGGGTAGAGGCGGTAGAAGCGGAAGAAGTCGTGCGCGATGGGGAGCACGTCGAGGCGCTGGAATCCCGCCTCGAGCGCATAGCGACGGACCGTGGCCGGGCGCATCACGGTCCCCGTCGCGGCTGACGGCTGGTCGGCGAGGCCGCACGGCAGGCAGCACAGCACGCTGTAGCCGTACATCAGCCGCTCGACCGCGTCGCCCGGGGCCGTGAAGGTCTCCGCCACCCGCTCGTCCATCACGAGGACCGCGCCCCCCGGGGCCAGCATGCGCCGGACGTGGCGGAGGAGATCGACGGGCCGCGACACGTCGTGCAGCGACTCGAAGATCGTCACGAGGTCGTAGCGCCCGGCCAGCGCCGGATCGGCGACGTCGCGGACCGACACGGCGACCCGGTCGGCGAGCCCGGCGCCGGCGACGTTGTCGCGGGCGAGCGCCACCGAGGCCTCGTCGAGGTCGAATCCGTCCACGCGGATCTTCGGGTACGCGCGCGCCATGCCGATGGCGGACCACGCGGCGCCGCAGGCGACGTCGGCCACGCGCGCGGGTGGATCGGCGAGCAGGCGCGCGTGGACGTCGGCGATGGCGGGCAGCCACTCGCTGCCGAGCAGCTTCACGAAGACCGGCCGGTTCTGGCCGGCCTGACCCTCGCGCACATCGGCGCCGTACTGGCTCCACGTGAGGCCGCCGCCGCTCCGGAAGGCCGCGAGCAGGGCAGGGAGCTGGCTCGTCAGGCCGACGATGAGCTGCACCACCGGGGCGAGCATGCTGAGGCTGTCGGGGTCCAGCAGCACCTCGGCGTGCTCGGGCGGCAGCGTGTACCGGCGCGCGCTCGCGTCGGCGGCGGCGTCGGCGTCGAGGATACCGGCGACGGCCTGCTGCTCGAGCCACTCCCGCGCGTAGCGCTCGCTGATCTTCGCGGCAGCGGCCAGCTCGGCGGCGGTGGCGGGCCCCGAGGCGCGGAGCGCGCGGTACAGGCCCAGGCGGTCGCCGAGGTACACGCAGCAGACTTCCATCGTCGAGATCGAGGCGTCGGAGAGGCGGCTCACGAGCGCGTCGCGGCGCCCGGTCGAGAGCGTGCTGGCCATGATGATGGTGTCCTCCGGTGGCGGCGATTATACG
>DASUPA010000168.1:0-3982 GCA_036276335.1 Candidatus Methylomirabilota bacterium
GGCGACGTGGACGTGCTGGTGAACAACGCCGGCGTGGTGCTCGACCGGCCGACGCTCGAGGTGAGCGACGCGGAGTGGGAGACCGTGCTCACGACGAACCTCACCGCGATGTTCCGGCTGGCGCGCGCGGTGGCGCCGGCGATGATCGCGCGCGGCCGCGGCAAGATCGTCAACGTCGGCTCGATGTACGGTGTGCTCGGCGTGCCGCGCTACGCCGCGTACTGCGCGAGCAAGGCCGGCGTCGACGGGCTCACGCGGAGCCTGGCGGTCGAGTGGGCGCGCCACGGCATCCAGGTCAACTGCGTGGCGCCGGGCTACATGAACACGGACATTCCCCGGGCGGCGCTCGCGGACGCGCGCACGCGCGAGCGGTTCCTGGCGAGGATTCCGGCGCGGCGGATCGGCGAGCCGGCGGAGATCGGCCCGCTCGTCGTGTACCTCGCCTCGACGGCATCCGACTACATGACCGGGCAGACGCTGTACCTCGACGGCGGCCAGACGGTCGCCTGGTGAGCGCGCGTCGCCGCGACAGGAGGACACGCTGATGGACCTGGAGCTGGCCGGCAAGAGCGTGATCGTGACGGGAGGCGGGTCGAACATCGGCCGGGCCATCACGCTGGCCTTTGCGCGCGAGGGCAGCCGCGTGGCGATCGCCGACGTGGACGAGGGGCAGGCGCGCAAGGTGGCCGGCGATGCCGAGCGGCTGGGCGCCAAGGCGACGGTCGCGCTGCCGACCGACGTCACCAGCTGGGAGTCGGTGCAGGCGATGGTGCGGGCGGTGGAGGAGCGGTTCGGTGGCGTGGACGTCCTCGTCAACAACGTCGGCTGGACGCTGGACGGGCTCTTCGTGGAGAAGACGCGTCAGGAGTGGGAGAAGGAGATCCAGCTCAACCTGTGGGGCATGATCAACTGCACCCGCGCCGTGCTCGATGGCATGATCGCGCGGAAGGCCGGCGCGATCGTGAGCATGGGCTCCGACGCCGGGCGGATGGGCGAGTTCCGCGAGGGCGTGTACGCGGCGTGCAAGGCGGGCGTCATCGCGCTCAGCAAGAGCGTGGCGCGCGAGGTCGGCCGCTACGGGATCCGTCTCAACGTCGTGTGCCCGGGCATGACCATGCCGGACGCGGAGGGGGAGATCGGCGCCCTCAGCATGTGGGCGGCCGACGTCAACAAGCAGTGGCAGACGCCCGAGATGCGGGCGCGGATCGCCAAGGTCTATCCGCTGCGCCGGGTGGCGCGCCCCGACGACATCACGGGCGCGGTGCTGTTCCTGGCCTCGGGCGCCGCCGGGTTCATCACCGGCCAGACACTGTCGGTCAGCGGCGGCTACACGATGATGTGAGGGTGGCGGGAGGAGACATGGAGACGACCACGGTCACGTACGCGACGTCCGGCGGCATCGCGCGGATCCGGCTGAACCGGCCCGCCCAGCTCAACGCCATCAGCCCCGGCGTGCTGGAAGACCTCGACCGCGCCTGCGCGGCGATCGAGGCCGACCCGGGCGTGCGCGTGGCGACGCTCACGGCCGCCGGCCGCGTCTTCTGCGCCGGGGCGGATCTCCGGGCCGTCCAGGAGCTGTCGCCGGATCCCGTCCGCTGGGCCGGGTTCATGCGCCTGTGGCACCGCGTGTTCAATCGCGTGGAGGCGCTGCCGGTGCCCGTCGTCGCCGGCGTCCAGGGGCTCGCGCTGGCGGGCGGTCTCGAGCTCCTGCTCGTGGCCGACCTCGTCGTCGCCGACGCCGAGGCCCGGCTCGGCGACCAGCACGCCAACTTCGGCCTCGTCGCGGGGGGCGGCGGCAGCCAGCGGCTGCCGCGCGTCGTCGGCGCCCGCCGCGCCAAGGAGCTCATGTTCCTCGGCGGCTGGCTCGATGCCGCGCAGGCCCAGGCCTGGGGGCTCGTCAACCGCGTCGTGCCCGCCGGCACGCTGGAGACGGCGGTGGACGCGATGGCGGCCGAGCTGGCGGAGAAGAGCGTGTCCGCGAGCCGCACGGTGAAGGCGCTGGTCAACCGCGCCGGCGACACGGACCTGACGAGCGGGCTCGAGATGGAGCTGCACCTCACGGCCGCGCACATGCGGGGCCCGGACGCCGCGGAGGGGCTGCGCGCCTTCGTCGAGAAGCGCACCCCCGTCTTCGCCAGGGACTGAGGGAGGCCATGCATCTCGAGCTCACGCCCGAGCAGGAGGCGCTGGTCCGCACCCTCCGCGCGTTCGCGCGCAAGGAGCTCGCGCCGCGGTCCGCGGCATGGGACAAGAGCGGCGAGTTCCCCTGGGACGTCTGGGGCCGGATGGGAGAGCTGGGGCTGCTCGGCCTGCGCACGCCGGCCGCGTACGGGGGCCAGGAGGCGGACTACGTGACGTTCGGCCTCGCGATGCAGGAGATCGCCCGCGGCGACTTCGGCTGCACGTACGGCATCCAGCTCGCCGGCCTCGCCGGCGAGATCCTCGGGCGCAACGCCCCGGAGGAGCTCAAGCGACGCTGGCTGCCGCCGACGGCGCGCGGCGAGGCGGTGATCGCGCTCGCCCTGACCGAGCCCGGCGTCGGCTCGGACGCCGCGCAGCTCGCGTGCCGTGCCGAGCGCGACGGCGAGGACTACGTCCTCACCGGCGAGAAGTCCGGCATCAGCCTCGCCATGGCCGCCCAGGCGGCGATCGTCTTCGCCCGCACCGGGCCGGGCGGCGCCCACGGCGTGACGGCGTTCCTGGTGCCGCTCGACCTGCCGGGCGTCTCGCGCAGCGCGCTCCGGGACATGGGGACGCGCGTCGTCGGCCGCGCCGTGCTCTCCTTCGACCACGTGCGCCTGCCGCGCTCCCACCGCATCGGCGACGAGGGCCGCGGGTTCCACCAGATCATGCAGGGCTTCGACTACAACCGGGTCGGCATCGCGCTGGCGTGCCTCGGCGTCGCCGACGTCTCGCTCGAGGAGACGATGGCCTACGCGCGGGAGCGGCGCGCCTTCGGCCGTCCGCTGGCGGGCTTCGAGGGCGTGTCCTTCGCGATCGCGGAGGCGGCGACGCAGCTGGAGGCGTGCCGCTGGCTCTGCTACCGCGCGCTCTGGCTGGCCGATCACGGCCAGCCCTACACGAAGGAATCCGCCATGACGAAGTGGTGGGGGCCGCGCCTGGCCGTGGAGACCATCCACCAGTGCCTGCTGTTCCACGGCCACTACGGCTACACGGACGAGCTGCCGTTCGAGCAGCGGCTGCGGGACGTCATCGGGCTCGAGATCGGCGACGGCACGGCGGAGGTGATGAAGCTCATCGTCGCGCGGCAGCTGATGGGACGGGAGGTCGTGGGCTGATCGCGGCCGTCAGCGTGCCTGCGATCGGGCGACGAGGCGACCGCCCTCCTGCGTGATCAGCACCACGCGACCCGGGTCGAGCCGCACCGTGCCCTCGAAGGCGAGGCGGGCGGCGCCGGCCACGGGCGCCTCCGGAACGAACGTCACCGTCACCGCGTGCTCGCCCGGGCGGACGGCGAGGTCTTCCTCGACGCTCAGCGGCCGGTCGCCGCGCAGGCCGGCCGGGCGCACGCGCCGCCGCGCGACGACGGAGCCGTCGACGGTCGCCGTGAGGTCGTAGGCGAGCGGCTCGCTCACGCATTCGCGCGGGAGGCGCATGTGCGCGGGCCGGGCGGCGAGCTCCTCGGCCGTCAGCTCGCGGCAGCGCTCGCGCGCCTGCCCGGCCAGGCGCCAGCCGAGCCGGAGCACGCCGTGGTCGGCGTCGCCGCCCTGCGGCCACCGGCTGCCGGCGGCCACCGGCGCCAGCAGCACGGCGCTGAACGCGAGCGCGACGGCGCGGCGGCGCAGGCCGGGTCGGCGCTCCCGCGGCGGCGCGGATGCGGCCGGGCCGAGGTCCTGAAGGGCGGAGAGCACGCGCGGCCACTCGGCCGCGGAGGCATGGATCAGCCGGACCGGCAGCCGTGCGATGCGCCCGGGGACCGCCGGCCGGCGGTCGCCCAGGATCCGCGCGTCCGCGAGCGCCG
>DASUPA010000169.1:0-2314 GCA_036276335.1 Candidatus Methylomirabilota bacterium
CTCGAGCCGATCCTCTCGCGCACGCTCGGCGTCCCGCTGTTCCAGGAGCAGTTGCTGCGGATGGCGATGGTCGCCGCCGGCTTCACCGGCAGCGAGGCCGAGGAGCTCCGCCGGGCGTTCGGCTTCAAGCGCAGCGAGCGCCGCATGGCCGAGGTCGAGGTGAAGCTCCGCGAGGGCATGGCGCGCCAGGGCATCACCGGTCCCGCCGCCGACGAGATCGTCCACCAGGTGACCTCGTTCGCGCTGTACGGCTTCCCGGAGAGTCACAGCAGCAGCTTCGCGCTGCTCGCGTATGCGAGCGCGTATCTCAAGGCGCACCACGGGCCGGCGTTCTACGCGGCGCTGCTCAACAACCAGCCGATGGGGTTCTATCACTCGGCGACCGTCGTCAACGACGCGCGGCGGCACGACGTGCGCGTGCTGCCGGTCGACGTCACGCGCTCGGACTGGCCCTGCACGCTGGAGCGGCGCGACGGCGCGTGGGCGGTGCGGCTGGGGCTGCGCTACGTCAAGGGGCTGCGGGAGAGCGCCGCGCGCGCGCTGGTGGCGGCGCGCGCGGCGCGGCCGTTCGCCTCCGCCCGGGATCTCGCGGCGCGGGCGGAGCTCGCGCGCGACGAGATGCAGACGCTGGCGGCGATCGGCGCGCTGGCGCCGCTCGGCGGGACGCGCCGCGCGAACGTGTGGAACGCCGCCGTCCCCGACCTCGGCCCGCTGTTCGCCCCGACCACGCCGGCGCCCTCGCCGCTGCGCGAGATGACCGAGACCGAGCGGCTCGTCGCGGACTACGCGGGGACCGGAGTGACGCTGGGCCCGCATCCCATGGCCCTGCGACGGACGGCGCTCGCGGCGCGTGGGGTGCGGCGCGCCGTGGATCTCGCGGCGGGACGGGACGGCGAGCGCGTGCGGGTGGCCGGCAGCGTCATCGTGCGGCAGCGGCCCGGTACGGCCAAGGGCTTCGTGTTCCTCAGTCTCGAGGACGAGACCGGGATCGCCAACGTGATCGTGACGCCAGGATTGTTCGCGCGCCGGCGCTGGGTGCTCGTGGGCGAGCCGTTCCTGCTCGTGGAGGGGATCTTACAACGGCAGGACGGCGTCATTTCCGTCCGTGCCGGCCGCGTGGAGCCGTTGCCCCGCCTCGAGCCCGCGGTGCCGTCGCACGATTTCGGCTGATCCCGCACAGGTTTCGTCACCGCGCGCGCCGGCGTCGCGCGTACCCGATGGCCCTTGTTTTGCAGCCTCTTCTCCCGTGATGGCGACCTTGCACCGCGTCGAAGCGCCCGAAGCCGCCCGTGACGAATCGCTCTTCTCCCGGCTGACACGTCTGGCCGCCCTCGAGCTCGAGCTCGGCTGGGCCGAGACGCAGGGCTTCATCAAGCGCCTCGCGATTGCGGCCGCCGTGGCGGTGGTCGCGGCCATCGCCCTGCTCGCCTCGATCATCGTCCTGGTCGCCGGCGCGCTGGCGCCGCTCTTCGACGCGGGCTGGCAGCATCTCGTCATTGCCGGCGGCGCCGTCGCCGTGCTCGCGCTGGCGGGGCTCGCGTGGAGCGCGTGGCGATTCACGCACCTCGACTGGCCGCACAAAACGCTGCGATCCCTGGAGGACACCTGGCGATGGCTCGTGACCCTGCTGAGATCCAAGCTGACATTGCGGTAACACGCCGCGTGATCGAGCACCAGCTCGATGCGCTCGGCCGCGCCGTCGAGGAGCGGTGGTGGGCGCCGTACGCCGTCGTCGCCGGCGGCGTCGCGGTCGGCTTCCTGCTGTCGCGCATGCCGCTCGGGCGCCTGGTCGGCGTCGCCGCCGGGACGCTGCAGACGGGGCTCGCCCTCGCCACCGCGCTGTCGGCGGTCGACCGCTTCGTGGCCGACCGCCGCCGGCTCCGCGCGGCCTGATGTGAAACGGTGCGAGCAGGTGCGCAAGCCGTTGCGACTGTGGCGGCGGTGAGCAGGCCGTGCGACCGATCTGGAAGGGCGCGCTCACGTTCGGCCTCGTGAACATTCCGGTCGGTCTGTACTCCGCCACGACGCGCAACGACCTCTCCTTCCGCCTCCTGCACGCCAAGGACCAGGCGCCCATCGCGTACCGCCGGGTCTGCACGGAGGAGAACGTCGAGGTCCCGTGGGCGGAGATCGTCAAGGGCTACGAGTACGAGAAGGGCCACTTCGTCGTCATGACCGAGGCCGAGTTCGAGCAGGCCGACGTGGAGGCGACCCAGACCATCGACATCCGCGATTTCGTGCACGCCGAGGCGATCCCGGCCACGTACTACGAGCAGCCGTATTACCTCGAGCCGCAGAAGACCGGCGGCAAGGG
>DASUPA010000170.1:0-2327 GCA_036276335.1 Candidatus Methylomirabilota bacterium
CATGGACTGCGACGCGGCGTGGAGGGAGTTCCTGCGCAAGGGGACCGCCCGCGGCACGTTCTGCCTGGTGCGTCCCGACGGCGGGGAGCGCCACGTCGAGTTCTCGGCCACGGCCGACGTCATGCCCGGACGCCACGTCTCTGTCCTGCGCGACGTGACGGCGCGCCGCGAAGCCGAGGACGAGCTGCGGCGGCGCGAGCGCGAATCGACCATGATCGCCGAGCTCACGCGCCGGATGAATGCCCGCCTCGACCTCGACGAGATTCTCCGGGCCGTGTGCCAGAGCGCGCGGGAGCTCTGCAACGCCGACGGCGCCACCATCGCCGTGCCCGAGCCCGGCAATCCCGACGTGATGATCCTCCGGCAGCGGGTGGCGCTGAACGAGGTGCCGATCCCGTCGCAGCCGATCGAGCGCGGCCGGGGCCTCGGCGGGATGGTCATGGCGACCGGCCGGGCGATGCGCAGCGACGACTACGCGCGCGACCCCGCCATCACGGCGGACTACCACGCCGTCGGCGACCGCCTCGGCACTCGGGCCGTGATGGTGGTGCCGATCCGCGTGGACGACCGGGTCGACGGGCTGCTCTACGTGGCGAACACGGCGCGGCGGCCATTCAGCGATCTCGACGAGGCGGTGCTGGTGCGCCTGGCGGACCAGGCGGCCTTCGCCATCCGCAACGCCCGGCTGCTGGCGCGCGAGCAGCAGGCGCTCGCCGAATCCGAGGCGGCGAACCGCTCGAAGGACGAGTTCCTGGCGACCCTCTCGCACGAGCTGCGGACGCCGCTGACGTCCATGCTCGGCTGGGTGCGGATGCTGCGCGGCGCGCGCCTCGATCCCGAGCAGACGGCGCGCGCGCTGGAGACGATCGAGCGCAACACGCGGCTCCAGGCCAAGCTCATCGACGACCTGCTGGACGTCTCGCGGATCGTCGCCGGCAAGATCAAGGTGGAGCAGCAGCGTCTCGACGTGGGCGCGGTGGTCGGCGAGGCCGTCCAGTCGCTGCGGCGCGAGGCCGAGCTCAACGGCGTCGAGCTGGAGGCGGTACTACCCGAGGGCTCCGTGCTGGTCGTCGGCGACGCCGTTCGCCTCCAGCAGGTGGTGGCCAATCTCCTCTCGAACGCCCTCAAGTTCACGCCGGCCGGCGGCCGCATCGACGTCGTGCTCGAGCGCGCGGAGGCGGGCGTGCGCCTGGTCGTCCGTGACACCGGCGTCGGCATCGCCCCCGAGCTCCTGCCGCACATCTTCGATCGGTTCCTGCAGGGCGATGCCAGCCGTACCCGCGGCCGCGGCGGTCTGGGCCTCGGCCTCGCCATCGTGCGCCACCTCGTGGAGCTGCACGGCGGCACCATCACCGCGGCTAGCGACGGCGCCGGTCGCGGTGCCACGTTCACCGTGACGCTTCCCACGGTCGTCTCCGCCGGCCGGCCGGAGACGGCGCCGCTCGCACGGCCCACGGCCGCCGGCGGGCGGTTGCTGGACGGCGTCCGCGTGCTCGCGGTCGAGGATCACGCCGACTCGCGCGAGCTGATTCGGGTGGCGCTCGCCGAGCGGGGCGCGGAGATCGTGGTCGCCGGCTCCGTGGACGACGCGCTCGCGGTCTTGGAGCGGGAGCCGATCGACGTGCTGATCAGCGACGTCGGCATGCCGCTCCGCGACGGGTACGCCCTGGTGGAGGCGCTGCGGGAGCTGGAGCGGGCCCGCGGCCGCCGGGCGATCCCGGCCATCGCGCTCACCGCCTACGCCGGCCGCGACGACCGCGAGCGTCTCCTGGCGGCGGGCTTCCAGGTCCACGTCGCCAAGCCGATCGATCCCGACGTGCTCGCCGACACCGTCGCCCGCGCGCTGACGTCGCCCCGGTAGCCGCTGGTCGTCGCCGTCCCCGGGGACGCCATGGGCGGCGACACGACGAGCGATATAGACCAGCCGATTCATTGCGACGATCACATGGCCGCAGTAGCATCGACGGCTCAAGGCACCGATCGGTCCGTCGGTGTGTCGGACGCGGCCCCGCCCGCAGCGTTCAGGAATCGACCGGAGGCAAGCTTGTGGACCGAGACCTGAGCAGCCTGAAAGACCAGGAGCTGGAGTGTCGACACCTCGCGACCGCGGCTGCTGCGCGCCTCGCCGAGGCGGCGACCTCCGAGTAGCACGGGCTCATCGATGCGCGTGGCTGTTATCGGCGCGGGACCGGCGGGCATGACCGCCGCCTATGAGCTGTCGAAAACCCCCGGCACGGAGGTGACCGTCTTCGAGGCCTCGCCACAGGTGGGCGGCCTTGCGAAGACCATCGAGCTCTGGGGCCAGCGCGTGGACCTCGGACCGCACC
>DASUPA010000171.1:0-12659 GCA_036276335.1 Candidatus Methylomirabilota bacterium
AAGATCGTGGAGTTCGGGGCGTTCGTCGAGGTGATCCCGAACACCGAGGGGCTGCTGCACATCTCGCAGATCGCCGAGTCGCGCATCCGCTCCGTGCAGGACGTCCTGACCGAGGGCGACGAGGTGCTGGTGAAGGTCATCGAGATCGACGGCAGCGGCAAGATGCGGCTGTCGCGGAAGATGGCCCTGCGCGACCAGCCGGCGCTCGCGGACAAGGAGCGGCTCAAGAACCCGCAGGCGGCGAATCCACCGAGGGCATGACCGGGTGACCGAGGACTACCGGAAGAGCGTCCTGCCGAACGGCATCCGCGTCATCACGGAGCGGATGCCCCACGTCCGGTCGGTCGCCGTCGGAGTCTGGGTCGAGACCGGGTCGCGTCACGAGCTGGACGGCCGCGGCGGGATCTCGCACCTCATCGAGCACCTGGTCTTCAAGGGGACGGCGAGCCGGTCGGCCGAGGCCATCGCCCGCGAGATGGACTCCGTCGGCGGGCAGATGGACGCCTTCACGACGAAAGAGCATACGTGCTTCTACGTCCAGGTTCTGGATGAACACCTTCCCATGGCGGTTGACCTCCTGACCGATATCCTGCTTCATCCCCTCTTCGACGCCGAGGAGCTCGAGCGCGAGAAATCCGTGGTGCTCCAGGAGATCAAGATGGTCGAGGACACGCCCGACGACGTGATCCACGACCTCTTCGCGGCCCAGATCTGGGCCAACCATCCGCTCGGCAAGCCCATCCTCGGCAGCCGCGAGCTGGTGGAGAGCTTCGGCCGGGACCTCATCGCCGGGCACTTCGGCGAGGAGTACGTGCCGCCGCGGATCGTGATCGCGGTCGCGGGCAACGTCACCCACGACCGGGTCATCGAGCTGTTCGGCCGCGGCTTCAACGGCTTCACCCACGAGCCGCCGCAGCGGGTCTCCCAGCCGGCGCGCATCGTGCCGGGGGTGAACATCGTGCACAAGACGCTCGAGCAGGTGCACCTCGTCATCGGGTTCCCCGGCCTGCATCACGCCGCGCCCGAGCGCTACGCCCTGTTCCTGCTGAACGACGTCGTCGGTGGCAGCATGTCGTCGCGCCTCTTCCAGGAGGTGCGCGAGCGGCAGGGCCTCGTCTACTCGATCCACTCCGGCATCCAGTCGTACCTGGACACGGGGACGCTGTACGTCTACGCCGCCACCGACCCCCCGAACTTCTCGAAGGTGCTGAAGTCCACGCTCCGGGAGCTGCGCGAGGTGAAGAAGCAGGGGGTGACGCAGGACGAGCTCAAGCGGGCGAAGGACCACCTCAAGGGCAGCCTCATGCTGTCGCTCGAGTCGACCTCGAGCCGCATGAACCGCCTCGCCAAGCACGAGCTGCACTTCGGCTCGTTCCTGACCGTCGACGCGATGCTGAAGGCGATCGACGGCGTCAAGCACGACGAGGTGCAGGCCCTCGTGGCCGAGCTGCTCGACGAGGACCAGATCGCCCTGACGACGCTCGGTCCGCTCGACCGCCGCAACCTCCCCGCCGAGCTCCGGAACTAGCCCGCGACCCGGCCGGGGCCGCGGGGCCGGGGTGCGGCCCTCCTGCCGGCCATCCCCGGCTATGTTGTGGTCGGGACGGCTCCCCCTATCAATCCGTCGCGTTTTTCGTTAAGGTGAAGCCCTCATGATCGAGCGGTACACGCGGCCGGTGATGGGGCGGATCTGGAGCGAGGAAGCCAAGTACGCCGCGTGGCTGAAGGTGGAGGTCGCCGTCTGCGAGGCGTACGCGCGCCGCGGCCGCATCCCCGGGCCGGTCATGGAGAAGATCCGCGGCACGCGCGTCGACATCGCGCGGATCCTCGCCATCCAGGCGAGGGTCAAGCACGAGATGATCGCGCTCCTGACCAGCCTCGAGGAGCAGCTCGGGGACGACTCCCGGTTCGTGCACATCGGCCTCACCACCAACGACGTCTGGGACACCGCCACCGCGCTGCAGCTCCGGGACGCCATGGAGACGCTGATCGGCGGGCAGGAACGCGTCCGCGCGGCGCTGGCCGCCCTGGCCCTCCGGCACAAGCACACGCTCATCGTCGGCCGCACCCACGGCGTGCACGCGGAGCCCACCACCTTCGGCATGAAGGCGGCCGTCTGGTACGTCGAGGCGGGGCGCAACCTCGAGCGCCTGCGGCGCGCGCGCGACGTCGTGGCGGTCGGCAAGCTGTCGGGCGCGGTGGGCCAGTTCGCTCACTCCGAGCCCGCCCTCGAGGAGGAGGTCTGCCGCGCGCTCGGCCTCGGCGTCGAGCCGGTCTCCACCCAGGTCGTGCAGCGCGACCGTCACGCGGAGCTGCTGACGACCCTCGCCATCGCGGGGGCGTCGCTGGAGAAGATCGCGCTGGAGGTCAGGGGTCTCCAGCGGACCGAGGTGCTCGAGGCCCAGGAGCCCTTCGCGGAGGGCCAGAAGGGCTCGAGCGCGATGCCGCACAAGCGGAATCCCGAGCTCTCCGAGCGCATCTGCGGGCTGGCCCGGCTGCTCCGCGGCCACGCGACGGCCGGCCTGGAGAACGTCGCGCTGTGGCACGAGCGCGACATCAGCCACTCGTCCGTCGAGCGCGTGGTGCTGCCGGACTCGTCCATCGCCCTCGATTACATGCTGGACCTCGCCGCGTTCATCGTCGAGGGCCTCGACGTCGATCCGGCGCGGATGGCCGAGAACCTCGAGCGGTCGTACGGCCTGATCTATTCCCAGCGCGTCCTCCTGAAGCTGGCCGACGCCGGCCTCGCGCGCCAGAAGGCCTACGAGATCGTGCAGCGGGTGTCGATGCGCGCGTGGAAGGAGCGCCGCTCCTTCTACGAGCTGCTGAACGAGGAGCCCGCCGTGACCGAGCGCCTCGCTCCCGCCGAGCTGAAGGCCTGCTTCGACCCCGCCTGGTATCTCCGCAACGTCGACACCGTCTTTCGCCGCGCCGGGCTCGACGGCCGGCAGGAGGAGCACACGTGAGCCGCGCCAGGGCGCCGATCGCGAACGTCGAGCCGCGGGAGAAGCTCTACGAGGGCAAGGCGAAGATCGTCTACGCGACGAGCAAGCCGGGCGTGGTCATCCAGTACTTCAAGGACGACGCCACCGCCTTCAACGCGCTCAAGAAGGGCACCATCGTCGGCAAGGGCGTCGTGAACAACCGCATGTCGGCGACGCTCTTCGAGCGGCTGGCGAAGGCGGGCGTGCCCACGCACTACCTCGGTACGCGGTCGGAGCGGGAGATGCTGTGCCGCCGGCTGGACATCATCAAGATCGAGACGATCGTCCGGAACGTCGTGGCGGGCAGCCTCGCCAAGCGCACGGGCCTGGAGGAGGGCACGCCCGTCCGGCAGCCGATCGTGGAGCTCTACTACAAGTCCGATCCGCTCGGCGACCCGATGATCAACGAGGATCACGTCCGCATGCTGGGGCTCGCCCGGCCGCCCGAGCTGGCCTGGATGCGACGGATGGCGCTCCGGATCAACACGGTGCTGCGCCCGCACATGCTGAAGCGCGGCCTCCTGCTCGTCGACTTCAAGCTCGAGTTCGGGCGGGCGGGCGGCAAGCTCTACCTGGGCGACGAGATCTCCCCGGATACCTGCCGCCTCTGGGACCGCGAGACGCGCGAGAAGCTCGACAAGGACCGCTTCCGCCGGGACCTCGGCGGCGTCGAGGACGCCTACCAGGAAGTGTATCGGCGCCTGGTGGGCGCGTGAGGGTACGCGTCCTCGTCCGGCTGAAGCCCGGCATCCTCGACGTCCAGGGGGCGGCGGTGCAGCGCGCGCTGCTGGGCCTGGGCTTCGGCGACGTCCGCGAGCTGCGCGTGGGCAAGCTGATCGAGGTCGAGGTCGAGGCGGGCGCGGCGGAGGCCGCGCGCGCGCGCGTCGACGAGATGTGCCGGAAGCTGCTCGCGAACCCGATCCTGGAGGACTACACGATCGAGACCGTCGAGGGTGAGCGCCTTGCCCCGCACTGACCCGTCCGGTAAGATTCGAGTGGAGAGGAGACAGGCCCGCTCATGAGATTCGGCGTCGTCGTGTTCCCCGGTACGTGGAGCGACTGCGACTTCCACTACGTGATCTCCGAGGTGGTCCGCCAGCCGGTCCGGTACGTCTGGCATCGCGATCGCGATCTCGCGGATCTCGACTGCGTCGTGCTGCCCGGCGGGTTCTCGTACGGCGACTACCTGCGCGCGGGCGCGGTGGCCGGCAAGTCCCCCGTCGTCGAGGCGCTCGGCGACTTCGTCGCGCGTGGCGGGTTCGTGCTCGGCTCGTGCAACGGCTTCCAGATCCTGTGCGAGGGCGGGCTGCTGCCGGGCGCCCTCATGCGCAACGAGTGCCTGCAGTACCGCTGTCAATCGACGAGCCTGCTCGTCGAGAACGTCGACACGCCTTTCACGCGGGGCATGCCGCCCGGGCAGGTGCTCACGATGCCGATCTCGCACGGCGAGGGCAAGTACTACGCCGATCCGGAGACGCTGCGGACGCTGAAGGCCCGCCGGCAGGTCGTCTTCCGGTACGCCACCGCCGACGGGCAGGTCGTGCGCGCGGCGAACCCCAACGGCTCCGTGGAGAACATTGCGGGCGTCGTGAACGAGGGCGGCAACGTGCTCGGCCTCATGCCGCACCCGGAGCGGGCCGCCGAGACCGCCATGGGCGGCACCGACGGTCTCCTCCTCTTCCAGTCGCTCCTCGGCACGCTGGTCGAGGACGGCACGTTTCTCAGACGGTGAACCGGGGCACGTTTGGCCGGAGCTGAGCCGAAGGTCACCCTCGACCTGGCGCGCGGCCTGGGCCTGACGGCCGAAGAATACGATCGGATCATCCAGCGGCTCGGCCGCGAGCCGTCCTACACGGAGCTCGGTCTCTTCTCCGCGCTGTGGTCCGAGCACTGCGCCTACAAGCACTCGCGCGTCTTCCTCAAGCGCCTCCCGACCACGGCGCCGCACCTCATCCAGGGCCCGGGCGAGAACGCCGGGGCCGTCGACATCGGCGACGGCTGGGCGATCGTCTTCAAGATGGAGAGCCACAACCACCCGTCGTTCATCGAGCCCTTCCAGGGCGCCGCCACGGGCGTGGGCGGGATCGTGCGCGACATCTTCACGATGGGCGCCCGCCCCATCGCGATCCTCGACTCGCTGCGCTTCGGGGACCCCGCCGACCCGAGGACGCGTCACCTCATCAACGGCGTCGTCTCCGGGATCTCGTGGTACGGCAACTGCTTCGGCTGCCCGACCGTCGGCGGCGAGATCGCGTTCGCCCCGGAGTACGCGGGCAACCCGCTGGTGAACGTGATGTGCGTGGGGCTGGTGCGCGCGGACCGGATCTTCCGCGCCCGCGCGGAGGGCGTCGGCAACCCCGTCTTCTACGTCGGCAACAAGACCGGTCGCGACGGAATCCACGGCGCCACGATGGCGTCGGCGACGTTCGACGAGGCCGCGGAGGCCAAGCGGCCGACGGTGCAGGTGGGCGATCCCTTCACCGAGAAGCTCCTGCTGGAGGCCTGCCTCGAGGCCATGCAGACCGGTGCCGTCGTCGGCATCCAGGACATGGGCGCGGCCGGCCTCGCCTGCTGCACCTCCGAGATGCCGGCGCGGAGCGGCACCGGCATGGACGTCGAGCTGTCCCGCGTGCCGCAGCGCGAGACCGGCATGACCCCGTACGAGATCCTCCTGTCGGAGAGCCAGGAGCGCATGCTCCTGGTGGCGGCGCGGGGCCGGGAGGACGAGGTCCGCGACGTCTTCGCGAAGTGGGACCTCGACGCCGTCGAGATCGGCCGGGTGACGAAGGACGGCATGCTGACCGTGCGGCAGCGCGGCGACGTCGTCGCCGAGGTGCCGGTGGACGCGCTCGCCGAGGGGCCGCGCTACGAGAAGCCGACGGCCGTGCCCGGGTGGCTGGCGGCGCTGCACGCGTTCGATCCGCTCACGCTGCCCGAGCCCGCCGACCCGGGCGAGGCGCTGGTCGCGCTGTGCGCCTCGCCGACGATCGCCTCGAAGGCGTGGGCGTTCCGGCAGTACGACCAGCAGGTGGGGACGAACACGCTCGTCCTGCCCGGCTCCGACGCCGCGGTGCTTCGGATCAAGGGCACCCGGCGCGCCATCGCCGTGTCGACCGACGGCAACGGAAGGCAGGTCTTCCTCGAGCCGCGCGCCGGTGCCGCGATGGCGGTCTGCGAGGCCGCGCGCAACGTCGCCTGCTCGGGTGGACGGCCGCTCGGCGTCACCGACTGCCTGAACTTCGGCTCCCCGGAACGGCCCGAGATCCTCTGGCAGTTCGCCGAGGCGATCGAGGGTATCGCGGAGGCGTGCCGGGCGCTCGAGGTGCCGGTGGTGGGGGGGAACGTTTCCTTCTACAATGAGACGCTCGGCCAGGCGGTGCTGCCCACGCCCGTGATCGGCGTGGTCGGCGTCCTGGCCGACGCGGGGCGACTGGCGACCCAGTCGTTCAAGGCGCCGGGGCACAGGATCGCGCTGCTGGGACCGGACGCCGTGAGTCTCGGAGGCTCGGAGTACCTGTGGGCGCTGCACGGCCGACTCGCGGGGAGGCTGGCGCCGCTCGATCTCCAGGTGGAGCGTCGGGTCCAGTCGGCGGCCCAGGCCGCCGTGGCGGCCGGACTGGTGACGGCGGCGCACGACTGCGCCGAGGGGGGCCTGGCGGTGGCGCTGGCGGAAGCGGCGGTGAGCGGCGCGGCGCCGGTGGGGTGCGACGTGCGCCTGGCGGGGACGGCGCGCACGGACCTCATGCTGTTCGGCGAGGGGCCGTCGCGGGTGGTGGTCACGGTCGAGCCGGCACGGGCGCGGGAGTTCGAGGCGTTGATGGCCGAGTCGGCGATTCCCTGGCGCTGGATCGGGGTCACCGGCGGCGATCGCGTGGTGATCCGCGCGGGGGAGCGGGTGGTGGACGTCGCAGCGGACCGCATCGCACACGCATGGAGGAGCGGCTTTGAGCGCCACATGGCGTGACGACAAGTTCCACGACGAGTGCGGGCTGTTCGGCATCTGGAACCACGCGGAGGCCGCCAACGTCACCTACCTCGGCCTCTACGCGCTCCAGCACCGCGGGCAGGAGTCCGCGGGCATCGCGGCCACGGACGGCGAGACGTTTCACACCGAGAAGGCGATGGGCTGGGTCGCCGACGTGTTCCATCCCGAGCGCCTGCGCCGCCTGCCCGGGCATCGTGCGATCGGCCACGTGCGGTACTCGACGGCCGGCTCGTCCAATCTGAGGAACGCGCAGCCGATCACCGCCACCACCGCGCGCGGCCCGATCGCGATCGCGCACAACGGCAACCTCACCAATGCCGACACCCTGCGCAAGGAGATGGAGCGGGACGGCGCCATCTTCCAGTCGAACTCCGACACCGAGGTCATCCTCCACCTCCTGGCGCGCGCGCCGGCCGGCCCGCTCGAGGAGCAGATCCAGCACGCGCTGCGGCAGGTGAAGGGCGCCTACTCGCTGCTCATCCTCACGCCGGACGCCATCTACGCCATCCGCGATGCGCACGGCTTCCGCCCGCTGACGCTGGGCCGCCTCGGCAAGTCCTGGGTCGTGGCGTCGGAGACGTGCGCCCTGGATCTCATGGAAGCGGCCGTGGAGCGGGACGTGGAGCCCGGCGAGATCGTGGTCGTCTCCGACGACGGCCTGCGCTCCATCCGCGCGTTTCCGCTCCGCGAGAAGCTGCACTGCGTCTTCGAGTACGTCTACTTCGCCCGCCCCGACTCGGTGCTGTGGGGTCGCAACGTCCACACGGTACGCAAGGCGATGGGACACCAGCTCGCGCGCGAGTACCCCGTCCCGGCGGACATCGTCATCCCCGTCCCGGACTCGGGGACGAGCGCCGCGCTCGGCTACTCGGAGGAGTCCGGGACGCCGTACGAGATGGGCCTGATCCGGAACCACTACGTCGGCCGGACGTTCATCGAGCCCAAGCAGGGCATCCGGCACTTCGGCGTGAAGGTGAAGCTCAACCCCATGCGCGAGATGCTCGAGGGCAAGCGCGTGGTCGTCGTCGACGACTCGATCGTGCGCGGCACCACCAGCCGGAAGATCGTGCGGATGATCCGCGGCGCCGGCGCGCGCGAGGTGCACGTGCGCATCTCCTCGCCGCCCATCCAGTGGCCGTGCTACTACGGCATCGACACCCCGACGCGCAAGGAGCTGATCGGCTCCAGCCACCGCGTCGACGAGATCTGTCGCTACCTCGGCGCCGACTCGCTCGGCTACCTGTCCCTCGACGGCATGCTCAAGGCGACCGGCAGCGACCCCGCGAATTACTGCCACGCCTGCTTCACCGGCGCCTACAAGGTAGGCATCGAGCCCGACGCCACCCCCCAGCTCCGCCTCTTCGACGTCTAGCCGCATGGCAGAGGCACCGCTGTTCGAGCGCCGGCTTCGCCGGCGCAATCCTCCCCTGGGGGAGGCCCCCTCCGAAAGCACCGAGGCCCCCTCCGAAGGTCTCACGTATCGCGACGCCGGAGTCGACATCGACGCGGGTGACGAGGCGGTCCGCCGCATCGCCCCGCTGGCGCGCGCCACCCACCGGCCCGAGGTCCTCGGCGGCATCGGCGCCTTCGCCGGCTTCGTGCGCGTGCCGGCCGGTTATCGTGAGCCGGTGCTCGTCTCGTCCACCGACGGCGTCGGCAGCAAGCTGACGATCGCGTTCGCGGCGGACCGTCACGACACGGTGGGCATCGACCTGGTCGCGATGGGCGTCAACGACGTGCTCGTGCACGGCGCCGAGCCGCTCTACTTCCTGGACTACATCGGCATCGGCCGGCTGGACCCGGCGCGGGTGGAGGCGCTCGTGCGCGGCGTGGCCGAGGGCTGCCGGCGCGCGGGCTGCGCGCTCGTCGGCGGGGAGACGGCGGAGCTGCCCGATCTCTACGCCGACGGCGAGTACGATCTCGCCGGCTTCGCGGTCGGTGTCGTGGAGCGCGACCGGATCGTCGACGGCACCGGGGTGAAGCCCGGGGACGTCGTGCTCGGCCTCGCGTCGTCCGGCCTCCACAGCAACGGCTACAGCCTCGCCCGGCGCATCGTGTTCGACGTCCTGAAGCTCCGGCTGGACGCGCCGCTGCCGGGCACGGGGCGGACGGTGGCCGACGCGCTCCTGGAGCCGACACGCATCTACGCCGCCGCCGTCCGCGCCGCCCTCGCCGCGGGCGGCGTCACCGCCATGGCGCACATCACCGGCGGCGGGCTCACCGGCAACATTCCCCGCGTCGTGCCGGACGGCTGCCGCGCGGTCGTGCGACGCGCCGCCTGGCGGATCCCGCCGCTCTTCGAGACGCTGCGCGAGGCGGGGCGCGTCGGCGACGCCGAGATGCTGCGGACCTTCAACCTGGGCGTCGGGTACGTCGTCATCGCGCGCCCGGCCGAGGCCGATCGCGTGCGGGATGCGCTGGAGGGCGCCGGCGAGACGGTGTGGCCGCTCGGGGAGGTCGTCGCGGGCGCCAGGGGCGTGGAGCTCGTCTGATGCGCATCGTCGTCCTCGGCGGCGGCTTCGCGGGGATAGAGGCGGTGCGGGTGCTGGAGCGTGGGCTGCGCGGCCGCACCGACGTCGAGCTCCAGCTCGTGAGCGACCGGAACTATCTCCTCTTCACGCCGCTGCTGCCGCAGGTCGCCTCCTCGATGGTCGAGCCGCGCCACATCATCCAGCCGGTGCGCGACATCCGCGGCGCGAGGGGTTTCCGCTTCCGGCGGGACACCGTGCACTCCATCGATTTCGCCGGCCGCCGCGTCCTCATGGCCGAGGGCACGCTGCGCTACGATCGGCTCGTGATCGCCCTGGGCGGGGTCACCCCCACGTTCAACATCCCCGGCGTCACCGAGCACGCGCTCGGCTACAAGTGGCTGGACGACGCCGTCGTCCTTCGCGATCACCTCATCGACCTCGCCGAGCATGCCGACCACGAGCCGGATCCGGACGTCCGCCGCCGCATGCTGACCGTGTGCGTCGTCGGGGGCGGCTACACCGGCGTCGAGCTCATCGCCGAGCTCGAGGACCTGTTCGATGCCTACATCGTGCCGCGCTACCGCGGGATCGGGCCCGGCGACTACCGCCTGCTGCTGCTCGAGGCCGGCGGCGAGATCCTGCGCGGCGTCCATCCGACGCTGGCCGAGCGGGCCCGCCGGAAGCTCTGGCACGAGGGGATCGAGATCCGCACCGGCACGCGCGTGACGCGTGTGCTGGAGCGCGCGGTGGAGGCGGAGGGCGAGCTGATCCCCGTCGGACTGACGGTGTGGGCGGCCGGCGTGGCGGGCCATCCGACGCTCGCGCACGTGGATGCCGAGCGCGACCGCCTGGGCCGGCTGCTGACGCTGCCGACGATGCAGCTGAAGGGGCATCCGGACGTGTACGGTGCCGGCGACGCGGTGGCGGTGGAGGGCAAGCCCGACGCCTCGATTCCGATCATCCCGGCGGCGCTCGCGCACGCGCAGCTCGCGGCGAAGAACATCCTGAGCGAGCTGGCCGGCCGGCCCCTGGGAACGATCGACTTCGCGCCGCGGGGCATGCTCGTCTCGCTCGGCGAGCGGGACGCGGTGGTGGAGGTGCTGGGGCTGCGGTTCTCGGGCTATGCCGCCTGGCTGTTCTGGAACGCGGTCCACCTCTGGAAGCTCGTCGGCTTCCGCAAGCAGCTCCAGGTCGCGGTCGACTGGGGGCTGGCGCAGGTCTTTCCGCGCGACACGGCGATCATGCGCCGCCCCTCCCGCTGTGCGATCTGCGCGCACGAGCAGGCCCCGGCCGCGCGGAAGCCGGGAGCGGCGGCGTGAGCGCCCGGCTCGCCGTTGGCGTCCTGGCCTCCGGGCGCGGGTCGAATCTCCAGGCGCTGCTGGAGGCGTGCGCGGCGCCGCGGTTTCCCGCGCGCATCGCCGTGGTCGTCTCCGATCGCGAGCAGGCGCTCGCGCTCGAGCGCGCCGCGGCGGCCGGCGTCCCGGCCGTGTGGGTGAATCCCAAGGATTTCGGCGACCGCGCGGCCTGGGAGGCCGCCGTCATCGCCGAGCTACGCGCGCGCGACGTCGGGCTGGTCTGCCTCGCCGGCTTCATGCGGCTGCTGTCGCCGGCCTTCGTGCGCGCGTTTCACGGCCGGATCCTCAACATCCATCCCTCGCTCCTTCCCGCGTTCCCGGGACTGCACGCGCAGCGGCAGGCGCTGGATCACGGCGTGAAGGTGGCGGGCGCGACCGTCCACTTCGTCGACGAGGGCCTCGACAGCGGCCCCATCGTGCTGCAGGCCGCGGTCGCCGTGGAGCCCGGCGACACCGAGGACACGCTCGCCGCGCGCATCCTGGCCGAGGAGCATCGCCTGTATCCCGCCGCCGTCCGGCTCTTTGCCGAGGGCCGCCTCGAGATCGCCGGCCGGCGCGTCATCGTCAAGGAGCCCGAATGAGGATCCGGCGCGCGCTGATCTCCGTGCACGACAAGACCGGAGTGGTCGATCTCGCGAAGGCGCTCGCGGGCTTCGGCGTCGAGATCCTCTCCACCGGCGGGACGGCCAGGCTGCTGCGTGAGTCGGGGCTCGCCGTGCGCGACGTGGCCGACGTGACCGGCTTCCCCGAGATGATGGACGGTCGCGTGAAGACGCTCCATCCGAGGATCCACGGCGGCATTCTGGCGCGCCGCGACCTGCCCGCCCACCTGGAGGCGCTCGGTGCGCACGACATTCCTCCGATCGATCTCGTGGTGGTCGCCCTCTACCCCTTCGAGCAGACGGTGGCCCGGCCGGGCGTGCGCCTCGCCGAGGCCATCGAGCAGATCGACGTCGGCGGCCCGACGATGATCCGCGCGGCCGCCAAGAACCACGCGAGCGTCGCCGTGCTCACCGACCCGTCGCAGTACGCCGCCGTGCTGGACGAGGTGAAGGCCACGGGCGGGGCGCTCGGCGACGCGACCCGCGCGAGCCTGGCCCGGGCGGCGTTCCGGCGCACCGCGGAGTACGACGCGGCGATCGCCAAGTTCCTTTCGGAGGGGGCCTCGGCGGCCCCCTCCGAGGCCTCCCCCAAGGAGAGCGCCGGCGGAGCCGGCGCTCGGACCGGGAACTTTCCCGAGCGCGTGGAGATGGGGCTGGAGCGGGCGTTGATGTTGAAGTACGGCGAGAATCCGCATCAGTCGGCGGCGTTCTATCGGTTCGTGGGTGGGGAGGCCATCGGGCTGGCGGGGATGCGGCGGCTGCATGGGCCCGAGCTGGGGTACAACAACCTGCTCGATTTCTCGGCGGCGCTGGGGCTGCTGCTGGAGTTCGACGAGCCGGCGGCGGTGGTCATCAAGCACACGAACCCCTGCGGGGCGGCCCTCGGGACGACGGCCGGCGTCGCCATGGCCCGGGCGAAGGCGTGCGATCCCGTGTCGATCTACGGCGGCATCGTCGGGGTCAACCGCGTGGTCGACACGGCCGTCGTCCGGGAGCTCGCCGGAATCTTCGTCGAGATCCTCTTCGCGCCGGGCTTCGCGCGCGACGCCCTCGAGGAGCTCGCCCGGACCAAGAAGAAGTGCCGCGTGGTCGAGGTGCCGTGCGACCGCCACGCGTTGCCGCCGCGGCTCCAGGAGTACCGCAGCGTGCTCGGCGGCCTGCTGGCGCAGTCGAGCGACCAAACCGACCTCGACCCGGCGAGCCTGAAGGTGGTCAGCAAGCGGGCGCCCACCGAGGCGGAGCTGCGCGCGCTTCGCTTCGCC
>DASUPA010000172.1:0-6880 GCA_036276335.1 Candidatus Methylomirabilota bacterium
CGCGCCATGCGCGCGACGAGCGCCTCGGTGAGGAACACGCCGTGCTCGATCGTGTCGATGCCGGCGTCCAGGCAGAACGCGATGCCGTCCTCGGCCTGCGCGTGCGCGGCCGCCGTGCGCCGCGCCTTGTGCGCCTCGTCGACGCCGGCGCGCAGCTCGTCGACCCCGAGCTGCGGCGCGCGCGGATCGACGCCCGGGGTCATCACGCCCCCCGTCGCGATCAGCTTGATGACGTCGGCGCCGGCCCGGAGCTGCTCCCGCACGGCCTTGCGCACCTCGTCGGCGCCGTCGGCCTGGCGGGCCAGCACCTTCCAGCCGTGGCCGCCGGTCATGCAGACGGCACGCCCGGCCGCGAGGATGCGCGGCCCGGGGATCAGGCCCGCGCGCACGGCGTCCCGCACCGCGATCTCCGCGTACTCGCGGCCGCCGAGGTCGCGGACGGTGGTGACCCCGGCCTCCACGGTCGCCCGGGCGCGCAGCGTGGCCTGGATGACCGTCGTCGCGTACGACTCCTCGACGAGCGCGCGGGCGGGATCGGCCTGTCCGGAGAGACAGAGGTGGGTGTGGCAGTTGAAGAGCCCGGGCAGCAGCGTGAGCCCGCCGAGGTCGACGACGGCGCCGTCGCCGGCCTCCCGGTCGGCCACCACGGCCGCGATCCGCCCGTGCTCCAGCACCACGGCCCGCTCGCGCACGGGCGGCGCGCCCGTGCCGTCGATGAGCGCCGCGCCGCGGAGGATGGTTCGCGCCTCGCCGTCGAATGCCATGACCGGCCTCCTCACACCTCCATCCCGTCGTGGGCGACCAGGACGTCGCCCGCGAAATGGGCGCGGGCGGCGCCGATCCACATCTCGTCGGTGATGCTCGGATCGTCGGCGGGGACGAGGTGGGACAGCACGAGCGTCTTGACGCCGGCCGCCGCCGCCACGCGGCCGACGTCCTCGACCGCGGTGTGGCTCGCGATGAGGTGCTCCTTGAGCGTGGCCGCGTTCGGCACGCGCGCCACGAGCCGATCGACCGCGGGCACCCAGAGCGTCTCGTGCACCAGGACCTCGGCGCCCTGCGCCAGCCGGACCAGGCTGGCGGACCGCGTGGTGTCGCCGGAGAACACGATCGAGCGGTCGGGGCCGTCGAAGCGGAACGCGAACGCGGGCACCACGGGCGGGTGGTCCACGAGCGCCGCCGTCACCGTGACGCGCTCGTCCCGCATGACGGGCCCCGCCTCGGTGAGCTCGTGCACGTGGACGAGCGGCACCAGCGGCACGCGGCCCTCGTCCGCGATGCGCGTCTCGATGTCGTACGCGTTCATCTCGAAGAAGAGCCGCGTCATCTTCGCGAGCGGGGGCGGTCCCCAGGTGTCCACGCGCGTGCGGAGGCCGCTCGCCCACGACAGCCAGATGAGGTTGCCGTAGTCGGCGTTGTGGTCGGAATGATGATGCGTCACGAAGACGTGACGCAGCGACGTGAGCGGCACGCCGGCGGCCGCCAGCTGCCGGGCGACGCCGTTGCCGCAGTCGACCACGTACAGCACATCGTCGACGATCACGGCGTGCGCCGTCGGCCCGCGGTTCTTGCGCGGCCGCGGCCCGCCGCCGGTCGCCAGGATGACGCACCGCGTGCGCGTGGTCACGGCGCATCCTACCATCGCGCTACTCGCCGACCTCCACGCTCACCGGCGGGGCCGGCGCCGCCGGCGGCCGCACGCGGGTGAACGCCACCGCCTCCGTCCACACCGCCGGCGCCTCGCCCCGGCGCTGGACGCGGACGCTCACGGGCGGCCCCGCGGCGGGCGACGGGAAGTCGCGCCGGAAGTGCGCGCCGCGACTCTCGCGGCGCTCGAGCGCGCTCAGGACGACGAGCCGCGCGACCAGGAGCTGGTTGTCGAGGTTGAGCCAGTCCTGCCACGCCGTGTTCAGCGACGCGTGCCCCGGCACGCCGGCCGCGGGCAGCCGCGCGGCGAGGTCGTCCACGGTGGCGAGCGCGGCGCGCAGCCCCGCCTCGTCCCGCACGAGGCCGGCGTGGTCCCACATCGCCTCGCGCAGCGTCCGCTGGAGCGTGTAGAGATCCGCCCCGCCCGCGCGGCCGAGGGGCGCCGTGAGCGGCCGCGCGGCGTCCTCGAGCGCGGCCGCCGAGAGCCGCGGCCACGCGCGGCCCGCCACCGCCTCGGCCATGCGGTCGCCGGCGATGCCGCCGAACACGGTCGACTCCGCCACGCCGTTGCCGCCCAGGCGGTTGGCGCCGTGGACGCCGCCCGTGTCCTCGCCCGCCGCGAACAGCCCGTCGACGGTGGTGCGGCAGTCGGAATCGACGACGACGCCGCCCATCATGAAGTGGGCGGTGGGAAAGACCTCCACGGGCCCGCGCGCGAGGTCGCGGCCGAAGTCGCGGCAGCGCTTGACCATGCCGCGGAAGGTGCGCTCGACGACGTCGGCGCCCAGGTGCGAGACGTCGATCCAGACGCCGCCGTTCGGCGTCCCGCGGCCCTCGGCCACCTCGAGGAAGGAGGCGCGCGCGACGAGATCGCGCGTCGAGCGCTCCATCCGGGCGGGGTCGTGGCGGGCCATGAAGCGCTCGCCGACGCCGTTGCGGAGATGGCCGCCCGCGCCGCGCAGCCCCTCCTCCAGCAGCGCGCCGGTCATGAGCGAGCCGGGGATCACGAGCCCCGTCGGGTGGAACTGGATCATCTCCATGTCGCGCAGCGGAAGCCCCGCGCGGTACGCGAGCGCGATCCCGTCGGCCGCCTTGTCGGCCGAGCACGCGATGACCTTGTACATGGTCGGCCCGCCGCCCATGGCGAGCAGCGTGGCCCGGGCGCGCAGCGCGACGAGCCGGCCCGTCCGCATGTCGAGCACGAGCGCGCCCGCGGCGCGGCCGGCGTCGTCGCGCAGCAGCGCGACCGCGCGGCACTCCTCGAGGGCGCGGATCGACGGGCGCGCGAGCGTCTGCTCGGCGAGGCGGTTCATGATCTCGATGCCGGTCAGGTCTCCCTTGTGGATCGTCCGGTCGTGACTCTGCCCCGCGAACGGCTTCTGGTGGATCCGGCCGGCCGGCGTGCGATCGAAGAGGCAGCCGTAGCGCGACTCGAGCTCCAGCACGCGCCGCGGCGCCTCCGTCACGAGCGTCCACACGAGCTCCTGGTCGTTGATGTAGCCGCCGCCGGCGAGCGTGTCGCGCAGGTGGGCGTCGAGGGAATCGGGCTCGGTGAGCACCGCGTTGTAGCCGCCCTGCACCATCCGCGTGCAGCCGGCGCGGCCGAGGAGGCCCTTCACCACCACGGCGACGGACAGCGCGGGCGCCGCGTCGGCGGCGTGCAGCGCGGCACAGAGCCCGGCGCCGCCGGCGCCGAGCACGGCGATGTCGGCGTCGACGACGTCGATCATTGGGCCAGCAGCGACTCGAGCAGCGCGCGGGCGCCGGGGGACGTCCACGGGCGCTCGCCGACGACCTTGCCCACGAGCCGCCCGTCCCTCCCGACGAGAAAGGCCGTCGGGGTGGCGGTCACCGCCCAGGCCCTGGTCGCGTCGCCGGGGGGATCGAGCAGAACGTCCATCGACAGCCGCTTGCTGCGTACCCAGGCCGCGACGACGTCACGGCTCTCCTCGATGTTGACCGCGAGGACGGCGAGGCCGCGCGGCCCGTACTCCCGGTGCACCTGCTCGATGGTCGAGGGCAACTCCCTCGCGCAGTACGGTCACCAGCTCGCCCAGAAGTAGACGAGGACGGGACGCCCCCGGAGCTGCTCGAGGGTGACGGTACGCCCGTCCTCGAGGCGCTGGAGCGAGAGCGGCGGCGGCGCCGCCGCGAGCGGGATGACGCGGAGGCCGCGGAGGAGCTCGGCGCCGGGGGCGGCCCCGTCGACGGCGGCGGCGGCGAGCAGCAGCAGGACGAGACCACCGGCGAGGGCACGCGCAGACATGGCGGGTATCCTACTACGCTCGCGCGACGCCTACTCCAGCCGGTACGCGGAGGCGTCGGGCTTGAACGCGCGCGGGAGCCAGAGCGGCCGCCGCAGGTTGCCCGGGCCGGGGGCGGGGCGCGCGAGCGCCAGCCACTGCCGGTAGACCTGGAACGACTTCTCCGTGTCCACGACGACGTCCCCGTAGCGGTCGTCGGGGCCCGCCCGGGAGACGTTGACCTTCTGGTGCCAGCAGTGCTGGCCGCTGATCGGATCCGGCTGCACGGGAAACGTGAGGTTCTGGTGCACGCCGGCGTCCTCCCACCAGACCCGGCTCGAGTCCGGGTCGTCGCTCTCGAAGGGTCCGATCCCGCGCACCTGGCGCATGCGCCACCGGCCGGGCGCCTCGTGCACGAGGTCGACGAGCGCGGTCGACCAGCGCTCGCCACCCGACGTGTCGGCCAGCCGCCAGCGTCCCAGGTGATGCGAGCAGGCGACCACGCCCGGGCGGATGGACTCCGTCACCCACACCTTGTCGACGAAGTGGCCGATCGCCGTGGCCACCTTCAGCAGGTCGCCGGTGCCGACGCCGAGGCGCGCGGCGTCCTCGGGGTGCAGCCAGAGCGGGTTCGAGTGCGAGATCTCGTAGAGCCACTTCGCGTTGCCCGAGCGCGTGTGGATCAGCGTGGGCAGCCGGAAGGTCGGCAGGAGCACCATCTCGCCCCGCGCGCGATCGATGGTGGACCAGTGCACGTGGCTGCGGATGTAGCCGGGCACCGCGTGCTCGGGCCACTTCCACTCCTTGAGCGTCCGGGAGAAGAACTCCAGCTTCCGGGAGGGCGTGGGGAACCCGCGGCGGGCGATGCCGTCCACCACCACGCCGCCCTCCTCGGGCTGCTCGTGCGTGCGGTAGACGTTGTCCTCCACGAGGAAGGCGCCGTACTTGCGCATGTAGGCGAGCGGCGTGAGCCCTTCCCTCGTCGCCGCCTCCGGCAGGCCCGGCACGCTGTGCTCGAAGATCCAGCGATAGACCTCCTCGATGCGCAGCTTGGCGCCCGGACGGTACGGCGACTCGAAGTACTTGCGGATCCCGAGCGCGCCGTCCGGGTCGATGCGCCAGGACAGCTCGATCCAGAACTCGTCCTCCTCCCACACCTGCCCGAGGCCGGCCGCCTCGTGGGCCTGCCACGTCAGGTCGAACGTCTGGCCACGCCGCTCCAGCGCCACGCGGAGCACGGGCTGCCGGAAGCCGATCCAGCGCGCCGCGTGGGTCTCCTGCGACATGAGGTCGTGGCGCTCGGAGGCGTGGCCCATCGGCAGCACGTAGTCCGCAAACCACGCCGTCTCGCTCCACACGGGCGTCAGGCAGGCGTGGCGCTCGACCTTCGCCTCGTCCGTGAGCATCTCGATCCACGACATGCCGTCCGGGTTCGTCCACACGGGGTTGTAGACGCGGGTGAAGTACATGGCGAGCTTGCCGCGGCCCTCGCGCAGGAAATGGGGCAGCAGGAAGCTCATCTCGAAGAACGCGAGCGGGTACTCCTTCGGCATCAGGAGCTCGCTCCACACCTTGCCGGGCGGCGGCATCAGCGGCGGGGCCGGGATGGCCTTGTTCCACGCGCTCGGCGCGGTGCCGCCGGGCGTGGAGACGGCGCCCATCAGCACCACGAGCAGCTCGAGCGCGCGCGCGACCTGCCAGCCGCCGAGGTTTCCGGCCGCGGTGTTGCGCCAGATGTGGGTGGCCAGCGCCCCGCCGGCGGCGCCGATGGCCCGCGCGATCTCCACGATGGTCGCCGCCGCCACGCCGCTCTCGCGCTCGGCGAACTCGGGCGTGTACTCCGCGTAGAGCTCCTCCAGCGCGCGATGGAAGGCGTCGAACGTCTCCGGCAGGTCCGGCCGCTCCTCGCGCAGGTACTCCTGCCAGTTGACCCACCGCTCGACGAACGCGCGATCGTACAGCCGCTCGCGCACGAGCACGCGGGCCATGGCGAGCAAGATGGCCGCCTCCGTCCCCGGCCACGGCGCCAGCCAGTAGTCCGCCATGGAGGCGGTGTTCGAGAGCCGGGAGTCGATGACGGCGACCTTGGCGCCGCGCATCTTCGCCTCGATGATCCGCTGCGCGTGCGGGTTGAAGTAGTGGCCGGTCTCGAGGTGCGAGGACAGCAGCAGGATGAAGCGCGCGTTGGCGTGATCCGGCGAGGGGCGGTCCATGCCGTGCCAGAAGGCATAGCCCGCGCGCGCGCTGGCCGAGCAGACGTTGGTGTGGCTGTTGTGGCCGTCGATGCCCCAGGCGTGGAAGACGCGCTGCAGGTAGACCAGCTCGTGCCCGGGGCGGCCGAGGTGGTACATGACCTCCTTCGGCCGGCCCTCCACGAGGGCGCGCCGGATGCGCCCGGCGATGTCGTCGAGCACCTCGTCCCAGGTGACGCGCTCCCACTGGCCCTCGCCCCGCTTGCCGACGCGGCGTAGCGGATACAGGATGCGCTCGGCATCCTGCACCTGGTTGAGCGTCGCCGGGCCCTTCGCGCAGTTGCGGCCGCGGCTGCCGGGATGCAGCGGATTGCCCTCGAACTTCTGGATCTTGAGCGTCGCCTGGTCCACGTAGGCGAGCAGCCCGCAGCCCGCCTCGCAGTTGAAGCAGATCGTCGGGATGAGCGAGTAGCGCCGCGGGACCTTGCGCGGCCACGCGACGGGATCGTATTCCTCCCAGTCGTCCCAGCGTCCGACGGGAGGATAGGAGGCCAGCCCGCCCTCGCGCTCGCTCAGCTCACGCGCGACGGGGTGCAGCGGCTCGACCGATGGACGGCTCATTTTTCCCTCTTGAACATGGGGACTCCGGGCGCCCCCAGACCCCCATAGCGGCTCGGGACGCCCCGGCGGAGCCGGGGCGCCCCTCGACAGACTGAAAGTCCTCAGCTCAACGGCATCGATTGTCCGGCCTTGACCCAGATGTCTTCGTACACCCAGAGGCCCACGAGCGCGAGCAGC
>DASUPA010000173.1:0-3417 GCA_036276335.1 Candidatus Methylomirabilota bacterium
CGCGCGGTTCGCGGCGCTCACGCGGCGCACCACCCACGCGCGCGTCCTCGAGGGAATCCGCAGCGTGCCGCGCGCCGGGTTCACCGGCACCAAGCTCGACACGGTGGTGATGCGCGGCGTGAACGACGACGAGCTGGCCGACCTGATCGAGGTCGGCAAGACGGTGCCCGCCGAGGTCCGCTTCATCGAGTACATGGACGTCGGCGGCGCGACGCGGTGGTCGATGGACCAGGTGGTCAGCCGCGCGGAGATGCTGGAGCGCCTGGCGCGCCGCTACGGCGGCGTGGAGCCGATCGTCGAGGAGAGCACCGCGCCGGCCGACCGGTATCGGCTCCCGGACGGCACCGTCTTCGGCGTCATCGCCTCGACGACCGCGCCGTTCTGCGCCGACTGCGATCGCAGCCGCCTCACCGCCGACGGCATGTGGTACCTGTGCCTCTACGCGCTGGCCGGCGTCGATCTCAGGGCGCCGCTGCGTGCCGGCGCCTCCGACGAGGAGCTGGCGGCGGCCATCACGGGCCGCTGGCGCTCGCGGACGGACCGGGGGGCGGAGCAGCGCCTGGCGCTGCGCGACCGCAGCCCGCTGCTCCAGATCGGCGGGCTGAAGCAGGACCCGCACCTCGAGATGCACACCCGCGGAGGGTAGCGTGAGCACGGGCGACGAGGCGAAGGTGGACGTCCGCGAGCGTGGCGCCAACCAGCAGCTCTCCGATCGCCGGCTCTTCATGCAGCTGCACGTCCTGACCGGCTGCGCGGACGTCAAGCCGCTCGTCCGCGTGCTGGAGGCCGGCCGTCAGGAGGTCGTGCTCTACCAGGACCTGAACGATCCGCGCG
The DNA here is from genome assembly GCA_036276335.1 of Candidatus Methylomirabilota bacterium. GTDB lineage: Bacteria > Methylomirabilota > Methylomirabilia > Rokubacteriales > CSP1-6 > AR12. The sequence continues at coordinate 835 of DASUPA010000173.1, forward strand.
GGATCGGCCTGCTCGGGATGAGCGAGGACCCCGCGTACTTCGCGGGGCCGTTCCGCGACCTGCTCAACACCGAGGCGTTCGTGGGGCTGCCGCTGCGCCCGGAGTTCACCATGCTCGGGCGGACCTACGCGTCCGGCTTCGAGCCCGACCTGGAGGACTGGCTGTTCCGGCGGCCGCGCCGGACCGTGCTGAATCCGGCGTGGCCCTGGGCCGTGTGGTATCCGCTGCGCCGCGCCGGCGCCTTCGCGCGCCTGTCGGCGCGGGAGCAGGGCGAGGTGATCCGCGAGCACAGCGTGCTCGGGCGCGCGTACGGCGACGCCGACCTCGCCCACGACGTGCGCCTGGCGTGCCACGGCCTCGACGTCCACGACAACGATTTCGTGATCGGCCTGGTCGGCAAGGACCTGCACCCGCTGTCCCACCTCGTCCAGACGATGCGCAAGACCGTCCAGACCTCGCAGTACCTCCAGACGCTCGGCCCCTTCTTCGTCGGCCACGTCGTCTGGCAGAGCCCGATGCGCTGAGTTTGGGGGGCGCCCGGAGCCGTCCAGGATGGCGAAGAGCCGGTCGGAGTTTTTCGAGGGGCGCCACGGCTCCGCCGGGGCGACCCGAGCCGCCATGGGGGGATGGGAGGGCGCCCGGAGCCCCCATGACCGCGAGGAGCTTGGCGGCGTTTTTCGAGGGGCGCCCCGGCTCCGCCGGGGCGTCCCGAGCCGCCAGTGGGGGGAATGGGGGGGGCCCGGAGCCCCCCATGACAACTAGACCAGCGGCGCCGGGAGCTCCGAGCGGCCCATGAGGAAGGCGTCGACCCCGCGGGCGGCCGAGCGCCCCTCGGCGATCGCCCACACGATGAGCGACTGTCCCCGCTGCATGTCCCCGCAGGTGAACACGCCCGGCACGCTCGTCATCCAGCTCGCGTCGCGCCAGACGGTGCCGCGCTCGGTCAGGCGGACGCCGAGGTCGGTCAGGAGGCCGGGCTTCTCGGGTCCCACGAAGCCCATCGCGAGCAGGACGAGGTCGACGTCGAGCGCGAAGTCGCTGCCGGCCACCGGCCGGAACTCGACGCGACCGTTCGCGCGCACCATGTCGACCTTCACCGCCTCGAGCCGCCTCACGCGCCCGCCGTCTCCGAGGAACCGCTGCGTGGACACCGAGTAGACGCGCTCGCCGCCTTCCTCGTGGGCCGAGGAGACGCGGAAGATATTGGGCCACTGCGGCCACGGGTTCTCGGGCGCCCGCGTGTCGGGTGGCCGCGGCAGCAGCTCGAACTGGTGGACGGCGACCGCGCCCTGCCGATGGACGGTGCCGAGACAGTCGGCGCCGGTGTCGCCGCCGCCGATGATGACGACGCGCTTGCCGGCGGCGCCGATGAAGGCGTCGTCGGGGATGGCGTCGCCCTCGCAGCGCCGATTGGACAGGGTGAGGTAGTCCATCGCGAAATGGATGCCGCCGAGCTCGCGCCCGGGAATCGACAGGTCGCGCGGCGCGCACGCGCCGCCGGCGAGCACCAGCGCGTCGAAGTCGCGCCGCAGGTCGGCCACCGGCAGGTCGACGCCGACGTGGGCGTTGGTCTGGAAGACCACGCCCGCCTTCTCCATGAGCTTGAGGCGGCGGTCGAGGAAGCGCTTCTCCATCTTGAACTCGGGGATGCCGTAGCGCAGCAGGCCGCCGATCCGGTCGGCGCGCTCGAAGACGATCACCGAGTGCCCGGCGCGGTTCAGCTGCTCGGCCGCGGCGAGCCCGGCCGGTCCGGAGCCCACGACCGCGACCTTCTTGCCGGTGCGGCTGGCGGGCGCCTCGGGCGCCACCCAGCCGCGCTCGAAGGCATGCTCGATGATGGAGACCTCCACCGCCTTGATCGTGACCGGGTCGTCGTTGATGCCGAGCACGCACGCGCCCTCGCACGGCGCCGGACACAGCCGCCCGGTGAACTCCGGGAAGTTGTTCGTCGCGTGCAGCCGCTCGATCGCGTCGCGCCAGCGATCTCGGTAGACGAGATCGTTCCAGTCGGGGATCAGGTTGCCGAGCGGGCAGCCCTGGTGGCAGAAGGGGACCCCGCAGTCCATGCAGCGCGCCCCTTGCTGCTGCAGCTCCGCCTCGGGATAGGGGAGATAGACCTCCTTCCAGTCGCGCAGGCGCTCGGCCACCGGGCGAGTCGGCCACTTCTTGCGCTGGATCTCGAGAAAGCCGGTGGTCTTACCCACTCGTGGCTCCGACCAGCTCGCCGAACGTCGGCTCCCGGCCCTCCGCGCGCGCCCGGCTTCGCGTCGCCTGCACGCGCTTCTCGTCCTTCGGCGTGACCTTCACGAAGCGCGGCCGCATCGCGCGCCAGTTGGCGAGGATCTTCGCGGCGTGCGCCGAGTGCGTGTACGTGACGTGGCGGTCGATCAGCTCCCCGACGAGCTGCACGTCCGGCGGCTGGTCGAGCGACTCGAGGTCGACCATGTCGCGGTTGCAGCGCCGGTGAAAGTCCCCGTCGAGGTCGAGCACGAAGGCGAGGCCGCCCGACATGCCGGCCGCGAAGTTGCGCCCCGTGCGGCCGATGACGACGACGCGGCCGCCCGTCATGTACTCGCAGCCGTG
>DASUPA010000174.1:0-8743 GCA_036276335.1 Candidatus Methylomirabilota bacterium
CTGATCGACGACGAGTCGTGGACGATCCATTGGCTGGTGGTCGACACCGGCACCCGGATGCCGGGCAGGAAGATCCTCGTGTCGCCGGAGTCGATCCAGGAGGTCGCGTGGGCGCGCCGCGGCGTGCGCGGAGACTTCGGCCTCCAGCAGGTCCGGGCCGCGCCCGACTACCACCCCGAGGAGCCGGCCCACGACGACTACGACCGCCGACTGCTCGAGCGTTCCCGACGGCCTGTGGACCCGCCCCAGGCCGCCTGACGGCCGGGACGCCGGTCGGCGACCGCACGCGCGAGCGTCCGGCGCGCGGCCTCGGGCGGCGCGCTGACCCGTTCCACGGCATACTCCTCCGACCGGATCCGGGACGGAGTTTCAGCGAGATGCCACCCACGTGCGCATCCGGCATAGAATCGGCGCCGATGAGACGGACGCTGTTCTACGGTTGGGTCGTCGTCGGGGCCGCGTTCGTCTCGCACTTTCTCAGCTACGGCACGCTCGTCGTCGCCTTCGGTCTCTTCCTCCCGGCGATGGCGGAGAGCCTTCAGCTGAGCCGCGCCGCGCTGTCCGGCACCTTCGGTCTTGCGCGCCTCGTCTCCGCCGCCGTCGCGCCGGTGTTCGGGGTGCTGGTGGATCGCGGCGGCCCGCGCCGGCTGACGGCGCTCGGCACGCTGCTCCTCGCCGCCGGCGCGCTGCTCCTGGCCGGGGCGCACACGGGCTGGCACGTCGTGCTGGGCTACGCCGTCGTCATGGCGATCGGCGGCGTCGCGCTGGGCGAGCTGTCGGCGGACGCCACCGTGACCCGCTGGTTCGTGCGGCGCCGGGGCCGCGCGCTCGCGGTCGCCACCATGGGGCTGTCGACGGCGGGGATCGTCGTGCCGCTGCCGCTCGCCTACGCGATCACGCACCTGGGGTGGCGCGGCGCCTGGGTGGTGATGGCGGTGACCGTGGCGCTGCTCGGGACGGTGGCCGCGCTGGCCATGCGCACCCGTCCCGAGGACCACGGTCTCGTCGCCGACGGCGGGGCGGCGTCGGGCGAGGCGCCGACCGAGCGCTCGCTCACAGCGCGCCAGGCCCTCGCAACGCCGGCGTTCTGGCTGCTGCTCGTGGGCACCAATCTCGGCGGCCTGGCCCTCTTCGGCGTGAACATCCACCTCTACTCCTATCTCGGCGACCGCGGCCTCGCGCCGGCGACGGCGGCGGCGGCGGTCACCCTGCTCTACGTCCTGCACACGGCCGCGAAGCCGATCTGGGGCCTCATCGCCGAGCGGTTCCACGTGCGCTACTGCATCGCCGCCTGCTACGCCGGCGGCGGCGCCGGCCTCCTGATCCTCCTGACGTCGCCCTCGCTCGCGGCCGTGCTGGCGTTCACCGTCGTCTACGGCCTGACGCGGGGCGCGCAGTCGTTCGTCACGAGCCTCGCGTGGGCGGAGTACTTCGGCCGCGAGGCGCAGGGCGCCATTCGCGGGCTGGCCGCGCCCGCCCGCTTCGTCGCCAGCGCCGCCGGGCCGGTGCTCGGCGGATGGCTGTACGACGCGACGGGCCGCTACGAGAGCGCGCTCCTCGCCTTCGCCCTCGCGTTCGTGCTGGGCGGTCTCGTGGCCGCCACCGCCCGCGCGCCGGTGATGCGCCCGCGCGCGGCTTGACCGCGTCCAGCTTCTGTACGACGCTACGCCGTCTCCATGGCATCGGGCGTGCGCCTCGGCGTCGACATCGGCGGCACCTTCACCGACCTCGTCCTGACCCGTCCCGACAGCACCGTGCTCGTGAGCAAGGTGTCGTCGACGCCGGACGACCCCGGCCGGGCCGTGGTCACCGGCGTCGCCGCGCTGCTGCGGACGGCCGGGATCGCGCCGGCGGACGTCGTGGAGCTGGTGCATGGCACGACGGTCGCGTCCAATACCATCTTGCAGAAGAAGGGCGCGCGCACCGGGCTCCTGACCACTCGCGGGTTCCGCGACGTGCTGGAGATCGGCCGCATCCGCACGCCCGACCTCTTCGACCTCACGTGGGAGAAGCCGGTGCCCCTGGTCGAGCGCCGCTGGCGGCTGGAGGTCGAGGAGCGCATCGGCGCCGACGGACGCGTGGCGCGCCCGCTCGATCTCGCCTCCGTCGACGCGGCGGCGGAGCGACTGGTGGCGGACGGCATCACGTCCGTGGCCGTCTGCTTCGTGAACTCCTACGTGAACCCCGCGCACGAGATCGAGGCGGAGCGGCGGCTGCGGGAGCGGTATCCGGCGCTCGACGTGACGGCGTCGTATCGCGTGCTGCCCGAGATCAAGGAGTACGAGCGGACGTCGACCACGGTCGTCAACGCCTACCTCCTCCCCGTGATGCGCCGCTATCTCGCCGGCCTCGCGGACGGGCTCCGCCGCATCGGGGTGACGGCGCCGCTCCTGGTGGTGGCCTCCAACGGCGGGGTGGTCGGCGCCGCGGCGGCCGGCGAGCGTCCCGCGTTCTGCGTGGGCTCGGGCCCGGCGGCGGGCGTGGTGGGCGCCGCGCGGCTCGGGGCGATGAGCGGCGCGCCCGACCTCATCGCCTTCGACATGGGCGGCACGACCGCCAAGGCCTCGCTGGTCGAGGGCGGGCGCGTGTCGCTCACGACCGAGTACGAGTTCCGGGAGGGCATCAGCACGTCGAGCCGCTTCATCAAGGCCGGCGGCTACATGCTCAAGGTGCCCGCCGTCGACGTGGCCGAGGTGGGCGCCGGGGCCGGCTCGATCGCCTGGATCGACGCGGGCGGGCTGGTGCGCGTGGGGCCCGAGTCGGCCGGCGCCGTGCCGGGACCCGCCTGCTACGCGCTCGGGGGCGAGCGCGCGACCGTCACCGACGCCAACGTCGTCCTCGGCTTTCTCAATCCCCTGCACCTGGCGGGCGGGGAGCTCCGTCTCGACGCGCGCCGCGCGCACGAGGCGATCGCCCGCGACGTGGCCGGCCCGCTCCGCCTGAGCGTCGCCGACGCCGCGCACGGCATCCGCGAGGTCGCCAACGCCAACATGGCGCGCGCGATCCGCGCCGTCACCATCGAGCGCGGTCGCGACCCGCGGGACTACACGCTCATCGCGTTCGGCGGCAGCGGGCCCGTGCACGCGGTGGACGTCGCGCGCGCGCTGGAGATCCGCCGCGTGCTCGTGCCGATCTCGCCCGGCGTCTTCACCGCCGTGGGCATGCTCGCGAGTGATCTGCAGCACCACTTCGTCCGCGCGCACGCCGGCCCGCTGGCCGCGCTCGACCGGCGCGCGGCCGACGCGGCGCTCGCGGCCATGGCGCGGGAGGCGCGCGCGCTGCTGGCGTCGGAGGGCCACGCCGCGGAGGCGATCACGCTCGCGTTCTCGGCGGACCTCCGCTACGAGGGCCAGGGCTCGGAGCTGACGGTACCGCTGGCCGGCGAGACGCTCGACGACGCGGCGGTGGCCGCGCTGGCGTCGGGCTTCCGCGCCGAGTACGCGGCGACGTACGGGTACGCGACGGACGAGCCGCTCGAGCTCGTGAACTTCCGGCTCGTGGCGACCGGCGTCCGTGGCGACCGGCTCGACTTCCGCGCGCTGAGCGTCGCCGGGCGCCCGGCCGCCCCCGGCCGCCGGCCGGTCGTGTTCGCGCGGGGCGCGCCGGCAATCGACACGCCCGTCCACCCCCGCGAGTCGGTGCGCGCGCTCGAGGGGCCGGCGGTCATCGAGGCCTACGACTCGACGATCGTGCTGCCGCCCGCCTGCACCGCCACCGTCGACGCCGGCGGCAACATGCTGATCACCGTGCGAGATTGACGGCCGAGCCGCTCGACCTCCGCCATGGCGTCCCTCGTCCGCTGCACGCGGTTGCATCGGCGATGCCGCCGACGCTACCCTAGCCAGCCATGACGACCCCGGTGGACCCGATCACCTTCGCCGTCGTCAAGAGCGCGCTCGACGCCATCGTCGACGACATGGCCTACACGGTCATCCGCACCGCGCGCTCCGAGATCATCAAGGACGTGATGGACTACTCGGCGGCGCTCTGCGACGCGCGCGGGCGGATGATCGCGCAGGCGAAGACGATCGCGCAGCACCTGGGCGCCGTGCCCGACGCCATGGCCTCCGTGCTGGAGCAGTTCAGGGACGACCTCCAGCCCGGCGACGTCGTCATCATGAACGATCCGTACGAGGGCGGGATGCACCTGCCCGACGTCTTCATGTTCATGCCGGTGTTCGAGGACGGCGCGCTGGAGGCCTTCACCGTCGTCATCGGCCACCAGACCGACATGGGCGGCCGCGTGCCGGGCTCGAACGCGAGCGACTCCACCGAGATCTACCAGGAGGGGCTTCGCATCCCGCCCGTGAAGCTTTACGAGCGCGGCGTCCGGAGCCGCGCGGTGGCGCGCATCATCGAGAAGAACGTCCGCGTGCCCGACCGCGTGCTGGGCGACCTGGGCGCCCAGTACGCCGCCTGCAAGGTCGGCGAGCGCGAGTACCTGAGGCTGCTGCGGCGCTACGGTGCGGTGACCACGCGCACGTACCAGGACGCGCTGCTCGACTACGCCGAGCGGCTCACGCGGGCGGAGATCCGCCGGTGGCCCAAGGGCCGGTTCAGCTTCACGGATCACATCGACGACGACGGCTTCAGCGACACGCCGATCCCGCTGACGGTCACGCTCACCGTCCACGACGACCACCTCACGTGCGACTACACGGGCTCGAGCCCGCAGGTGAAGGCGGCGCTCAACTCGACGCTGTCGTTCACGAAGTCCTGCACGTACCTGTCGGTACGCTCGATCCTGCGCCAGGACGTCCCGAACAACGCCGGCGTCTTCCGCGCCATCGACGTCGTCGCGCCCGAGGGCACCATCCTCAACCCGCGCCTGCCCGGCGCCTGCGCGGCGCGCGCGCTCACCGGCTACCGGCTGCTCGACGTGATGCTGGGCGCGCTGGCGCAGGTCGTGCCGGACCGGGTGCCGGCGGCCGGCGAGGGCGGGAACACCGTGCTCTCCATGGGCGGGCTGACGCCGGCGCGGAAGCCGTTCGTCATCGTCGACATGATCTGCGGCGCGTGGGGCGGGCGCCCCGACAAGGACGGCGTCGACGCGATCACCAACCCGTCCCAGAACATGTCGAACACGCCGGTCGAGGTGCTGGAGGCGCAGCACCCGATCCGCATCGACGAGTACGCGCTGATCCCGGACTCCGGCGGGCCCGGCCGGTACCGCGGCGGCCTCGGCCTCCGCCGCCAGTACACGCTGCTGAACCCCGAGGCGACCCTCCAGCTCCGCTCGGACCGCATGAAGTTCCTGCCGTACGGCCTCGACGGCGGCAAGCCGGAGCGGCCCACGCGCAACGTCCTGACCCAGGACGGTGTCACGCGCGACATGCCGGGGAAGTTCGCGGTGGTCCTCCACGAGGGCGACACGATCCGCCACGACCAGCCCGGCGGCGGCGGCTTCGGGGACCCCTTCGGGCGCGATCCCGAGGCGGTCGCGGCGGACGTGCGGAACGACAAGGTCACCATCGAGCACGCCCGCCAGGCGTACGGCGTCGTGATCGATCCCGTCACGCTGAAGGTCGACGCCGACGCCACCCGGGCGATGCGGGCGAAAGCGAGCCGCTGAGGCGCGCTCGGCGCGCCGGGTCAGCCTTCAACCGACCACTCCAGGCGCTCGCTCCGGGCGCCATCCCCGGAGACGAACGCGCGGGCCGCCTCCAGGGCGGCCTCCTTGTCGATGCAGACGCGAGCCGGCGGCTGGACTCGCTGACCACCCACGACCATCTCGACCGTGCCGGCCGGCCGCGAAGGATCCACGACGCACCAGTGCTCCGTGCGGCTCGTGGCGACCTCGGCGACGACCTTGTCCGGCCCGCCACCGACGGTGAGGGTGTGCCCGGACGGCAGCTCGACCACGACGAGCGTGCGCGCCGCTCCGTCGAGACCGAGGATGGCCGTCTCGATGTCCTCGAGACGCGCATCGAGGTCGACGCGACCGTCCACGTACAGGGCGATCATCGGCGCCCCGGGAGGCCGTAGAAGGCGTAGAAGTCCCGCACCGGCGCCTCCGGCGAGAGCACCTGGAACGGAAAGCACTGCTCGAGGCCGCCCGCGCTCGACTGGCGCTCGACCCGCTCCAGGAACGGACGCGCCATGGTCTCCCTGACTTCGCCGTGCCGGTCGACGAACTGCCCCCAGAGCGGCATGTGCTGGAATCGCCCGCCGAGAACGCGGGCGCTGGCCAAATACGAGTCGGGAAACAGGCGACGATACGCGGGGAGATTGTAGAGCCACGAGGCCCCGACGACCTGGAGCGGCTCGCGCCCGCTCTGTCTGACGTGGAGGAACAGGGCCCTCAGCTCGCCCACGCGCCGCTCCATGCCCTCGATGGCCAGCGGCGAGTGCCCACCCGTTTCGGCATTCCAGAAGTGGAGCCGCAGCCGGCCGTCCGCCGGCAGCGCGTACGAGAAACAGCCGAACGTCGCCGCGACCGCCGGTCCCGCCCGTGCTTCCGACCGCGTCAGGTAGAATCGGTGCGTCCACTCGACGCCGTCGTCCACGCGCGCCAGGCCCGCCAGGTACTCGCGCCAGGTCGGGTGATCCGGATCGAACGCGCGGCCGAGGCCGAACCGGACGTAGAGGTTCGTGTACTCGAGAAGAGCACGAGCGAGGGGCATTCCGGACAACGCCGCGACCTTCCTGGCGAAATGGAGCTGCAGATCGAAGAAGGACCTCCCGTAATGTGACTGGCTCACGACAATCGCGCAACCGTCCTCCACGATCACTCTACCGCGCACACGTGTGGCCCGAGCGCGTTCCTCAATCGCGAGGAGTACCTGACGAATCCTGGTATGTCGGTGACCTCGTCAGGAAACAGGTGATCCAAGAGCTCGTCCTGAACGAGGAGAACGGCATGCTCTTGGCGGGCCAGCTCTTTCGCGAGAGTGGGCTTTCCTGCCGCCATTTTGCCGCACAAGAAGATCAACTTCCCCGAGGCACCCATGCGGTGTGCACCTCTACGCAATCTGCTCTATGTCAGCGGGCGATCCGGTGCCTTTCGCCGGCCAGCCAACGAATCGATCGAAGCAGTGGCGACAATTCCTTCGACGCTGCGCGCCAGTTCGATGTCGAGGGTGACGAACGCGTCCGCCTGTAGCTGAGTGAGTGCAATGTACTCGGCGTTGTAGGTCGAGGCCCATCCCAGCTGGTCCGCCAGTTCCCAGGCCCGACGCCGGAGCACGGCGTCGCCGAGGAGCCTGATCGACATCCGCCCGACCTCGAAGATGATCACGTGCCTGGCCTCAGGTCACGATTGTACGCAGCCGGGACACACCCTCGAAGAAATCTACGACTCCCGTCTCCAGCGAATACTCCGCTCCTACGACGAGGAGCCCATCGTTCTGGATCAACTGCTCGAGGACTTCCGATCCGTGTCGCAGCTGGTTCGCCGAGGCACGGATGTTGGCCCGAACCGCTTCCCGCACCAGCGCATCCGCGTCGTGCCTGAGCTCGGTCGCCAGCAACGCTTCCACCGATGGTCGGATGCGGTCGACGATCGAACGGAGATTCCGTGACTGGCCTTCCGTCGGATGGCCAAGTTCCTCGAGGGTGGCCAGAATTGCCCCACACCTGGAGTGGCCCAGCACCACGACGAGTCGTGTGCCGAACCGCTCCGCTGCGAACTCGACACTGCCGACCTGGGAAGGGGCGACGATGTTCCCGGCAACACGGATGACAAACAGGTCGCCCAGGCCTTGATCGAAGACGATCTCCGCTGGTACCCGCGAGTCGGAGCATCCGAGAATGATGGCGAGCGGCTCCTGGCCGGCCGCCAGCTCGTTGCGCCGCGCTGGGCTCGTGAGGATCTCGCGGCCCGGCACGTCGGATACGAAGCGCCCGTTCCCTTTTCGCAAGCGCTCGAGTGCTTCTCGCGCAGGGATCATCGATGCGGCCCGCTCTCCCTCTTCCGTCAGGACCAGGGCCGGCGACGCCGCTACCGGCCCGCCGGCAGGATCCCCGACTTCGCGATCGAATCGGGGCGGCGGCGGGTCCAGCGGCCGGCGTCGACGGCGGTGAGAAAGTCGAGGACGGCGCGGTTGAAGGCGTCGGGCTCCTCGAGGTTCACGGCGTGGCCGGACTTCGGGAGCACCACGAGGCCGGAGGTCGGGATCCTGCGCTTCATGAAGAGGCCGGGCTCGAGGCACGGCTCGTCCTCGTCGCCGGTGACGACGAGCGTCGGGACCTCGAGCAGCGTCAATCGTGGCTCGAGGGAATAGATCGTGGGGCGCCGCATCTGCACGCCGCGCATGGTGAGCGCGTGCCCCTTGGCCGAGCCGGCCACCAGCCGGTCGCGGAACTCCTTCCAGCCGAGCGGGTCCTTCTCCAGGAGCTGCACACGCGCCGGGCCGTACGCGTAGAAGTCTCCCGTCTTCTCCATGCCCTCGGTCTCGAAGCGGCGCGCGACCACCTCGCAATCGCGCTTGTGCCCCTCGGGGTCGTCGCTGCCGTAGCCGGCGCCCGCCACCACCAGCGACAGCGCTCGCTCGGGATACGAGAGGCCGAAGTGTAGCGTGGCGTAGCCTCCCATCGAGAGCCCGCACACGTGGGCTCGCGCGATCTCGAGGTGATCGAGGAGCCCCTTGATGTCGTCCGCCGCCTGCTGCTGCGAATAGGCGTCGACGCGCTCCGGGACGTCGGACGGCGGATAGCCGCGCGCGTTGAAGGCGATGGCGCGATAGCGGCGCGAGAAGAAGCGCAGCTGCGGCTGCCAGCTCTCGGCGTCGCCGGCGAACTCGTG
>DASUPA010000175.1:0-9867 GCA_036276335.1 Candidatus Methylomirabilota bacterium
TACCTCCACCGCGCGTTCGAGAAGGACTGCGAGGTGGGCGGCTGGAACAACGCCATCCCGTACACCGACCGGCTGAACTATGTCTCGCCGCTGATCAACAACTTCGCCTACGCGTCGGCCGTCGAGAAGCTCCTCGGCATCGAGGTGACCGAGCGCTGCCAGTACATCCGCACGGCGCTCTCGGAGATCTCCCGGGTGTGCGATCACCTGACGTGCATCGGCGCCTCCGCCATGGAGCTGGGCGCCTTCACCGTCTTCCTCTACATGATCAAGGCGCGCGAGTTCCTGTGGGAGCTCGTGGAGGACGTCACCGGCGCCCGGCTGACCATCTCGTACGGCCGCGTGGGCGGCGTGAAGGCCGACCTCCCCGACGGATTCGAGGCGAAGGTCCGCAAGGCGTTCAAGGAGACGCGCGAGGTCCTGGACGAGGTCCACCGTCTGCTCACCGGCAACCGGATCTTCATGGACCGCATGGTGGGCGTCGGCGCCCTCTCGCGCGAGGAGACGATCGCGTACGGCATCACCGGCCCGTTGCTGCGCGCCGTCGGCGTGCCGTACGACGTGCGCCGGGCGGCGCCGCACTGGGCCTACGATCGCGTCGACTTCGAGGTCGTCACGCAGACGGACGGGGACAACTACGCGCGCTACCTCGTCCGCATGGCGGAGATGGAGCAGGCGATGCGCATCGCCGAGCAGGCGCTGGGCACGATGCCGGGCGGCCCGATCAACGTCGACTTCGAGGGCCGGCCCATCGATCCCGCCGCCTACGTCGACCAGGGCAAGCAGGGCAAGACGGAGGGGCTGCTGCTGGTGCCGCTCCGCCTCTCGCCCAACCTGGAGGGCCAGCACCGGCGCGAGTGGAACCGGGTGAACACGGCCGACAAGCGGGTCGCGCTGCCGCCGAAGGAGTCCACCTACGGCTCCATCGAGGGCCTGATGAACCACTTCATGCTGATCATGGAGGGCTACGGCATCCGTCCGCCCGCGGGCGAGGCGTACTTCGCCGCCGAGGGCGCCAACGGCGAGCTGGGCTTCTACGTGGTGTCCGACGGCGGCGACCGCCCGTACCGCGTGCGCTGCCGGCCGCCCTGCCTGCCGCCGATGGCCGCGCTCCACCGCATGATCGAGGGGGAGATGGTCGCCGATCTCATCCCGACCTTCGGCTCCGTGAACATGATCGGAGGCGAGCTTGACCGCTAGCGCGCTCCAGTTCTCGGCGGAGCAGCTCGCCGAGGTCCGCCGCCTCCAGGAGCGCTACCCGGACCGCCGCGGCGCCCTGCTGCCGGTCCTGCACATGGCGCAGGAGACCTTCGGCCACGTCTCGCTCGAGGTCGAGGCGTACGTGGCCGGCCTGTTCGGGCTGTCACCGGCGCACGTCCACGAGGTCGTGACCTTCTACACGCTCTTCTTCCAGCAGCCGAGCGGACGGCACGTCGTCGCCGTGTGCCACAACCTCTCGTGCCACCTGGCCGGCGCGCCCGACATCCTGGCCCACGTCAAGGCGCGGCTCGGCATCGAGCCGGGCGAGACCACCGAGGACGGCCGGATCACCTTCCAGGCGGTGGAGTGCCTCTGCGCGTGCGAGGCGGCGCCGATGGCGCAGGTGGACGACCGCTACGAGCTGAATCTCACGCCCGAGAAGGTCGACCGCATCCTCGAGGGGCTGCGCTGATGGCCGAGCGCGTGCTCATGCGGAACTTCGACCGGGCCGACTCGCACACGCTCGCCGTCTACCGGCAGCACGGGGGCTACGCCGCCTGGGAGAAGGCCAGGACGCTGGAGCCGGCGACGCTCGTGGAGGAGGTCAAGCAGTCCAACCTGCGCGGGCTCGGCGGCGCGGGGTTCCCCACCGGCGCCAAGTGGTCCTTCATCCCGAAGAACCACACCGGCCCGGTCTACCTCGTGGTCAATGCCGACGAGGGCGAGCCCGGGACCTTCAAGGACCGCTACCTGCTCGAGAGGGATCCGCACGCCCTGATCGAGGGCATGCTCATCGCGGCGCGGGCCATCCGCTCGGCCCTCGGCTTCGTCTACATCCGCGGCGAGTACGTGGAGCCGTGGCGCCGCTTCAGCGGCGCGGTGAAGGAGGCGTACGACGCCGGGCTGCTGGGGCAGGGCTTCGAGGTCGTCGTGCACCGCGGGGCCGGCGCCTACATCTGCGGCGAGGAGACGGGCCTGATCTCCTCCCTGGAGGGCAAGAAGGGCTGGCCCAAGGTGAAGCCGCCGTTTCCGGCGATCAAGGGCGCCTTCGGGCAGCCGACCATCGTGAACAACGTGGAGACGCTGGCCTGCGTGCCGCCGATCATCGGCCGGGGGGCGGCCTGGTTCGCCGGCCTCGGGACCAAGACGCAGGGCGGCACCCGGATGTACTCCGTCTCCGGGCGCGTCCGGAAGCCCGGCGTGTACGAGGCGCCGGTGTCCGTCACGCTCCGGCAACTCATCGAGCTCGCCGGCGGCGTGAGCCACACGGGGCGGCTCAAGGCCGTCGTGCCGGGCGGCGGCTCGGCCCCGATCCTCACCGCCGACGAGATCGACGTGGTCATGGACGTCGACGGGCTGCGCAATGCCGGGTCCATGATCGGCTCGGCCGGCGTGGTGGTGCTGGACGAGAGCGCGTCGATCCCCGAGGCGCTCATGGTTCTGGCGCGCTTCTACGCCCACGAGTCGTGCGGACAGTGCACGCCGTGCCGCGAGTCGACCGGCTGGATCTACAAGATGGTCCACCGGATCGTCGACGGCCACGGCCGCAAGGACGACCTCGACACCATCCTGGACCTCGCCCGGCGCGGCGCCGGCACGACCATCTGCGCCTTCTACGACGGCGCCGTCGGCCCCTACATCTCCTACATCCAGAAATTCCGAAGCGAGTTCGAGGCCCTATGCCGAGCGTGAAGTTGATCATCGACGGCAAGGAGATCGAGGTCGAGGCGGGGACGAACCTCATCGAGGCGGCCCGGCGCCTCGGCATCGAGGTGCCGCACTACTGCTACCATCCCGGCCTCTCGATCGCCGGTCAGTGCCGCCTCTGCATGGTCGACATCGAGAAGACGCCGCGCCCGACCATCGCCTGCAATACGCAGGCGGCGGACGGCATGGTCGTCCACACCCAGACGGACCGGGTGAAGGAGACGCGGCGGTCGGTGATGGAGTTCCACCTCATCAACCACCCGCTCGACTGCCCGGTGTGCGACCAGGCCGGGGAGTGCTGGCTGCAGATCTACTACATGAAGCACGGGCTCTACGAGCCGCGCATGGCGGACGAGAAGGTCCACAAGCCCAAGGCGGTCCCGCTGGGGCCCCACGTGATCCTGGACGCCGAGCGCTGCATCCTCTGCTCGCGCTGCGTGCGGTTCTGCGACGAGATCACGGCCACCGGCGAGCTGGGCATCTTCAACCGGGGGGATCACTCGGAGATCGGCCTCTTCCCCGGCCGGGATCTGGAGAACAACTACTCGGGCAACGTCGTGGACATCTGCCCGGTGGGGGCGCTGACCGACCGCGACTTCCGGTTCCAGGTGCGCGTCTGGTACCTCGACACGACGAAATCGATCTGTCCGGGGTGCGCGCGCGGCTGCAACATCGACGTCCACGTGAACCGCAAGCGGCCGCACCACGCGGGCGGCCGTCGCGTGGCCCGGCTCAAGCCGCGGTTCAACGACGCCGTCAACGCGTGGTGGATGTGCGACGTCGGCCGCTACGGCTTTCACCGCGTCGACGACGCCGACCGCGTCACCGTCCCGCAGCGCCGGAACGGGGCCGAGCGCCTCGACGCCGGGTGGGAGGAGGCCGTCGCGGCGGTGGCCGAGGCGCTCGCGCGCCACGCGCCGGACGAGATCGCGATCCTGGCCTCGCCGGACCAGTCGAACGAGGACCTCTTCGCGCTCCGGCGGCTCTGCGAGGCCCGCGGCATCCGCCAGGTCGCCTTCCGCGTGCCGCCGGCGATCCCGTCGGCGGACGACGACTTCCTGCTGCGCGCCGACCGCCATCCCAACACGCGGGGCGCCGAGCTGGTCGGGCTCGACGGCGACGCGGCGGGTATCCTGGCCGCGGCGCGCGCGGGTCGGGTCAAGCTGCTGTGGGTCTTCGAGCACGACCTCCTGTCGAGCGGGCTGCCCGAGGCCCGGCCGGCGCTCGAGCGCGTGGAGACCCTGGTCTGGAGCGGCGCCAACGCCAACGCCACAAGCGCGCTCGCCCATCACGTGCTGCCCCTGGCGGCGTGGGTGGAGCGCGACGGGACGTTCACGAACTTCCTCGGCCGCGTGCAGCGCTTCCGGGCCGCCGTCGAGCCGCTCGGCGAGGCGCGCGCCGGCTGGGACGTGGTCGGTCGCGTGCTCGCGGCGCTCGGCACGCCGGGGACGGGCAGCCGCGCGGAGCACTGGTTCCGCGCGCTGGCGACGAGCGTGCCGGCCTTCGCAGGGATGACCTACCAGGCCATCGGCGACGGCGGGGCCATGGTCGCCGGCGCGCCGCCGACGACGGCGCCCACGCCGCCCGGCCGGCGCGCGCCGGCGACGGTGACGGCATGACGGCGACGATGGCGGACTTCGGGATCGCGTTCGCGCGCGTGGCCTTCGTCATGATGTTCATCCTGAATCTCGGCGGCCTGCTCACGTGGGTGGAGCGCAAGCAGTCGGCGATCATGCAGGACCGCATCGGCGCCAACCGCGCGTCCATCCTCGGCTTCCGCATCATGGGCCTCTTCCACCCGCTCGCCGACGCCATCAAGATGCTGGCCAAGGAAGACTTCCTGCCGGCGCGCGCCGACCGCTTCCTCTTCAAGCTCGCGCCGTTCGTCTCGGTCTTCTTCGGCCTGGTGGCCTTCGCGTCGATCCCGTTCGGCGACACGCTGCGCATCGGCGATCGCGTCGTCCCGCTGCAGGCGGTGACCCTCAACGTGGGCGTGCTGTACGTCTTCGCCATGCTGTCGCTCGGCGTCTACGGCGTGATGATGGCCGGCTGGTCCTCGTCCAACAACTTCGCGCTGCTCGGCGCGCAGCGGGCGGCGGCGCTGATGATCTCGGCGGAGATCGCCATCGGCGCCTCGATCATGGGCGTCATCATGGTCTACGGCTCCCTGGACCTCATGGCCATCGCCCGCGCGCAGGGCGCGCCGCTGCTGCCGCAGCTGTTCGGGAGCTGGATCCCGGCGTGGGGCATCCTCACCCAGCCGCTGGCGTTCATCCTGTTCCTGACCGCCGGCATCGCGGCGACCAAGCGCATCCCGTTCGACATGCCGGAGGGCGAGTCGGAGATCATCGGGTACTTCGTCGAGTACAGCGGGATGAAGTTCGGCATGTTCGCCATGGCGGACTTCCTGGAGACCGTCGTCATCGCGGGCCTGACGACGACGCTGTTCCTCGGCGGCTGGCAGGTGCCCTACCTGGCGCCGTCCGGCTTCGTCTTCCCGTGGGGCGCCACGCTGGACCTCCCGCACGTGCTGGTCGTGCTGCTCCAGGTCGGCGCGTTCTCGCTCAAGGTGGTCGCGATGATCTTCCTGATGATGCTCGTGCGCTGGACGCTGCCGCGCTTCCGCTACGATCAGGCCATGCGCCTCGGCTGGCTCGGCCTGTTCCCACTCTCGGTCCTGAACATCGTCGCCACCGGCCTCGTGCTGCTGGTGCTGGAACGCGTATGACGGCAGCGGGCACCCCCCGTCCGTCCGGCAGCGGCCACCCGCGCCCCGGGCCGGCCTCGCGGCCCCCGCAGCCGTCCTCCGTGCTCCAGCGGTTCTACCTGCGCGAGGTGCTGTCGGGGCTCGGGCTGACGGCCGCGCACTTCTTCCGCAACATGCGGCTGCACGTCGCCCGCGCCCTCGGCCGCAAGGAGGCGCGGGGGGCGGTGACCATCCAGTACCCCGAGGAGCGCCGCCCGTACTCGCCGCGGCTGCGCTCGCTGCACCGGCTCGTGCGACGCGAGGACGGCTCGCCCCGCTGCGTGGCGTGCATGATGTGCGAGACGGTGTGCCCGGCCCGCTGCATCTACATCGTGGCCGACGAGCACCCGAACCCCGAGATCGAGAAGATGCCGTCGCGCTTCGACATCGACCTCGGCAAGTGCGTCTTCTGCGGCTTCTGCGTCGAGGCGTGCCCCGAGGACGCGATCCGCATGGATACCGGCATCCTCGAGTTCTCCTCGTACAGCCGCAACGGCATGATCTACACGAAGGAGATGCTGCTGAGTCTCGAGCCGGCGGGGCCGGGGGGCGTCCCGACCTCGCCGGTGCCGATCCCGGCCGACCGCACGGTGCCGATCCCGTGAGCGTGGTCACGTTCGCGGTGCTCGCGGTGATCGCGCTGGGCTCGGCGCTCGGCCTCGTGTTCAGGAAGAACGCGATTCACGGCGCGCTCTTCCTCGTGGTGAACCTGGGCACGGTGGCCGCGCTCTACCTGTCGCTCGGGGCGGAGTTCCTGGCCGCCGCGCAGGTCATCGTGTACGCGGGCGCCATCATGGTGCTCTTCGTCTTCGCGATCATGGTCCTGATCCCGGGCAAGGAGGAGACGGGACCGGATCCGCGCCGGCCCTACCGGCTCCTGGCGCTGCCGGTGGGCGCCGCGCTGCTCGCCGAGCTGGCGCTCGTCGTCGTCGCAAGCCGGGGCGCCGACACCGGGGCGGCGGCACCGACCCCCGGCGGCGTGGAGGCGATCGGCCGGCTCCTGTTCACCGACTACCTGTTTCCCTTCGAGCTGACCAGCGTGCTGCTCCTGGCCGCGATGGTGGGCGTGCTGCTGCTCGCGCGGCGGCGGGCGGGCTGATGGTCCCGGAGACGTGGTACCTCGGGCTGGGGGCCGCGCTGTTCGTGATCGGCGTGGTCGGCGTCATCGTGCGCCGCAACCCGCTGGTGATCTTCATGTCGATCGAGCTCATGCTGAATGCGGTGAACCTGACGCTGGTGGCGTTCGGCCACCGGCTCGGCTCGCCGGACGGACAGGCGCTCGTGTTTTTCGTGATGGCCGTGGCGGCGGCCGAGGTGGCGGTGGGGCTGGCGATCATCGTCGCCATCTTCCGGCTGCGCCAGCGGCTGTCCGTCGACGATCTCTCCGCGATGCGGTGGTAGGAGGCAGGAGGATGGCCCAGAAGACGGCGACCCAGACCCCCAAGTCCGGGCTCGGCATCGACGCCGGCCTCGCGAAGCGCCTGTTCCGGGACATGGCGCTGATCCGGCGCTTCGAGGAGAAGGCGGCCGAGGCGTACGCGCTCGGGAAGATCGGCGGCTTCCTTCATCTGTCGATCGGCGAGGAGGCGGTGGCGGCCGGCGTCACCTCCGCGCTCCGGCCCGACGACTACGCCATCTCGACGTACCGGGAGCACGGCCATTGCCTCGTCAAGGGCTCGGATCCCCGGCGCGTGATGGCCGAGCTGTTCGGCCGCATCGACGGGCTCTCCAAGGGCAAGGGCGGCTCCATGCACCTCTTCGACAAATCGGTGAACTTCCTCGGCGGCCACGCCATCGTCGGCGCGCACCTGCCGCTGGCCGCCGGCGTCGGCTTCAAGATCAAGTACGAGGACGGCGACCAGGTCGTCGTGTGCTACTTCGGCGACGGGGCGGTGCCCCAGGGCGAGTTCCACGAGGCGCTGAACCTCTCGGCGCTGTGGAAGCTGCCCGTCATCTGGGTCTGCGAGAACAACCGGTACGCGATGGGCACCTCGCTCGAGCGGGCGCTGGCGCAGCCGGAGATCTGGAAGTTCGGCCCGACCTACGGCATCCCGAGCGAGGCCGTGGACGGCATGGACGTGCTGGCGATGCGCGAGGCGGCCGTCCGGGCCGTCGCCCGCGCGCGGAAGGACAAGACGCCGGCGCTCCTCGAGGCGCGGACCTACCGGTTCCGCGGGCACTCCATGCGCGACCCGGCCGGCGCCGTCTACCGGACGCGGGAGGAGGTCGAGCGCGAGAAGCAGCGGGACCCCATCCTGCTCTTCCGCGAGCGCGCGAGCAAGGCGGGGCTGCTCGGCGAGGAGGAGATGAAGCGCATCGAGAAGGACGTCAACGACCTCGTCGACGAGGCGGTGGCCTTCGCGGACGCCTCCCCGGAGCCGCCGCTGGAGGAGCTCTTCACCGACATCTTCAAGGAGTCGTGAGATGGCGGTGATCACGTACCGCGAAGCCCTCAACCAGGCCCTGCGGGAGGAGATGACGCGCGACCCGGGCGTGTTCGTCATCGGCGAGGAGGTCGGCCTGTACGAGGGCGCCTACAAGGTGACGCAGGGGCTGCTGAAGGAGTTCGGGCCGCGGCGCGTCGTCGACACGCCGATCGCCGAGTCCGGCTTCACCGGCGTCGGCATCGGGGCCGCCATGACCGGCCTGCGTCCGGTCGTCGAGATGATGACGTTCAACTTCGCGCTGCTCGCGCTCGACCAGATCGTGAACTCGGCGGCCAAGCTCCTCTACATGTCGGGCGGGCAGTACTCCGTGCCGATCGTGATCCGCGGGCCGGGCGGGCCCGCGCACCAGCTGGCCGCCCAGCACTCGCAGTCGATGGAGAGCTACTTCTATCACGTGCCGGGACTGAAGGTCGTGCGGCCGTCGACGCCGATGGACGCCAAGGGGCTGCTGAAGGCCGCCATCCGCGACGACAACCCGGTCGTCTTCATCGAGTCCGAGACGCTCTACAACGTGAAGGGCGAGGTTCCCGAGGACGCGGACTTCGTCATCCCGCTGGGCGAGGCCATCGTCCGTCGCGAGGGCACCGACGTGACGGTGATCGCCTACATGGGGATGATGTATCGCGCCATGGAGGCGGCGGAGGACCTGGCGAAGGACGGCATCTCGGTGGAGATCGTGGACCCCCGCACGCTGCGGCCCATGGACACCGAGACGATCATCGGCTCCGTGCGCAAGACGCACCGGGCGGTGGTGGTGGAGGCGGGCGCGGGCTTCGCCGGCATGGGCTCGGAGATCGCGGCCTTCATCACGGAGCAGGCGTTCGACGACCTGGACGCCCCGGTCGAGCGCGTCACGGGCGCGTCGGCGCCGATGCCGTACGCCAAGAACCTCGAGAGGGCCAAGACGCCGACGAAGGACAGGATCATCGACGCCGTCCGACGTGTCTGCTACGCGAACGGGGGCTGACCATGGCGGTGACGAAGGTGCAGATGCCCAAGCTCTCGGAAGCGATGGAGAGCGGGAAGATCATCAAGTGGCTCAAGAAGGAGGGCGACCGCGTCCAGAGCGGCGACATCCTGGCCGAGGTCGAGACGGACAAGGCCGACGTCGAGATGGAGGCGTTCGGCAGCGGCGTGCTCCGCACGATCCTCGTCCCGGCGGGCGAGAAGGCGCCCGTCGGCGCGCTCATCGGCGTGATCGCCGAGCCGAGCGAGGACATCGCCGCCGTCGCCGCTCAGGCCGGCGCCCCGCCGGCGCCCGCGCCCTCGGAGGCGGCGTCCCCCGAGGAGTCCCGCCGGCCGGCCGCGGTGCCGCCGCAGCCCCGCCGCGAGGACCCCGCCGAGCGCTCGCCGGCGCCGTCGCGCGGGCCGGCCGCGCCGGCCCGGCCGATGGCCCCCGCCGCGCCGGCGCAGCCCGTTCCCGGCGGCGCGGCCGGCGGCCGCGTGAAGGCCTCGCCGCTGGCGCGGAAGATCGCGGCGCAGTCCGGCGTCGACCTGAAGCTCATCCAGGGCCGCGGTCCGGGCGGTCGCATCGTCCGCCGCGACGTCGAGGCGGCGGGTGCCGAGCCGGCCGCGGCCGCGGCGACCGCCGGCGCCCCGGCGCGAGTGGCGACGGCGCCGGGTGTCGAGTTCGAGGATCGGCCCCTCACCCCGATGCGGGCGGCGATCGCCAAGCGCATGCCGCTCAGCAAGGCGCCGGTGCCGCACTTCTACGTGACGTCCGAGATCGCGATGGACCAGGCCTGGGAGCTGCGCGAGCAGCTGAAC
>DASUPA010000176.1:0-4033 GCA_036276335.1 Candidatus Methylomirabilota bacterium
GGTGGGCTTCCTGTTCGGCTGGGTCGGCGAGTCCGAGTTCGGCATCGCGGGACCGACGGGGTGGATCGACCTCGTCGGTGTCCACCCCGCGTATCGCGGGCGCGGCGTGGCGCGCGCGCTCGTGGACCGGTTCACGGAGGGGGCCCGTCAGCTCCGGGCCGTCCGCAAGCTGGCGACGCTCATCGACCTCGACCAGGCCGACGTGCGGGAGTTCTTCGTCCGGCAAGGCTTCCGGCACGGGCCGATGGTGCAGCTGGAGCGCACGCTCGAGGACCATCCATGATCACCGGCGCCCCCGAGGGGCGGACACAGACAAGGAGGCTCGCCATGCACGTCGTCCTCGCCACCGTCCTGGCTGCGCTCGTTCTGCTGGGCGGCGCCTCCGGCACCGCCGGCGCGCAGGAGCCCTACCGGCTCGGCGCGATCTTCTCCATCACCGGGCCCGGCTCCTCGCTCGGCATCCCGGAGCGTGACACCGCGCTCATGATCGAGGCGGAGGTCAACGCCCGCGGGGGGATCAAGGGCGCCGACGGGCGGATGCATCCGCTGAAGCTCGTCATCTACGACGACGCCAGCGACGAGACGAAGGCGGTGCTGGCGGCGAAGAAGCTCATCGACGAGGACCGGGTCACGGCGATCGTCGGGACGACGCTGTCGGGGACGTCGCTGGCCATCCTCGACACCGTGCAGAAGGCGGAGGTCCCGCTCATCTCCTGCGCGGCGGCCTCGCGGATCGTCGAGCCCGCGGCCGAGCGGCGCTGGGTGTTCAAGACGCCGCAGAGCGACCAGCTGATCGTCGGCGTGCTCGTCGACCACCTGAAGGCGAAGGGGCTCAAGAAGGTCGGCTGGCTCAACGTCGACTACGCGTTCGGCCAGCTGGGCTGGATCGAGTTCGAGAAGGCGGCGGCCGCCGCCGGCCTCGCGGTGGTGGCCAACGAGAAGTTCGGCCAGAAGGACGTCGACATGACGGCGCAGCTCACGCGCGTGAAGGCGGCGGGCCCGGAGGCGGTCGTGGTGTGGTCGATCCCGCCGTCGGCGTCGATCGTGACGCGGAACTACGCCGACCTCGGCCTGCGCATGCCGCTGTTCCAGAGCCACGGCGTCGGCAACAAGAAGTACATCGAGCTTGCGGCCGGCGCCGCCAACGGCGTCGTGTTCCCGGCCGGCAAGCTGCTCGTGGCCGAGCAACTCGCCGACGACGACCCGCAGAAGGCCGTCCTGCTCGCGTACGCGCGCGAGTTCGAGGCGAAGTACGGCCCGCGCAACACCTTCGGCGGCCACGCGTGGGACGCCGTGCAGCTCGCCGTGCGCGCGCTCGGCAAGGCCGGCGGCGACCGCGCCGGCGTGCGGGCGGCCATCGAGTCGACCCGCAACTTCGTCGGCATCAGCGGCGTCTTCGACTTCTCGCCGACGGACCACAACGGCCTCGACCGCCGGGCGGTCACGATGATCCAGATCGTCGACGGCCGCTGGAAGATCGCGAAGTAGGTCATGGCCGCCGAGCAGCTCGCCCAGTACCTGGCCTCGGGCGTCGTCGTGGGCGGCATCTACGCGCTGATCGGGCTCGGGTTCGTCATCGTCTTCGGGGTCACCCGCATCGTGAACTTCGCCCAGGGGGAGTTCGTGATGCTCGGTGCCCTCGGGATGGCGGCGCTGGGCTCGCAGGGGATGATGCCGCTCGCGGCGTTCGCGGTCAGCGTGCTGGGCGTGGCGGCGGTCGGCGCGCTGCTGTACCGGCTGGCGGTGCATCCGCTCCGCCACGCGCCCGCGCTCGCCGTGCTCATCCTCACCATCGGCGCGTCGATCGCGATCCGCGGCGCGGCGCTCATCGCCTGGGGAACGGATCCGCTGGCCGTGCCCGCGTTCTCCGCGGGGCCGCCGATCGTGGTCGCGGGCGCCGTGGTGGTGCGCCAGGGGATCTGGGTCCTGGCCGTCGCCGCCGCGGCCTTCGTCGCGCTGTGGTGGTTCTTCACCCGGACCTACGCGGGCGCGGCGGTGCAGGCCTGCGCCCTCAACCCGCGCGCGGCGCGGCTCATGGGGATCCGGGTGGAGCGCGTGGCGCTGCTCGCGTGGGCGCTGGCCGGAGCCCTCGGCGCCACCGCCGGCGCCGTCATCGCCCCGATCACGTACGCGACCTACGACATGGGGCTCATCCTCGGGCTCAAGGGCTTCGTGGCGGCCGTGCTGGGCGGGCTGGTGAGCCCCCCGGCCGCCATCGCGGGGGGCTTCCTGCTCGGCGTGGTGGAGTCGCTGGCCGCCGGGCTCGTCTCGTCCGCGTACAAGGACGCCGTCGCGTTCGTGGTGCTCGTGGTGGTCTGTCTCGCGCAGGTCCTCGGCGCGCTCCCGTGGCGCGTGGTGGCCGAGGAGACGTGAGGTGACGGCGCGCGCGCGCGGCGGAGCGCTGGCGGTGGCCGCGGCGGTGGTAGCGGCGCTCCCCTGGGCCGTCGAGTCGCGCTACGTGCTCGGGATGCTGGTCTTCATCGCGCTGAACGGGCTGGCGGCCGTCGGGCTCTCGCTCGTCATGGGCTTTGCCGGCCAGGTCTCGCTCGGGCAGGCGGCGTTCTTCGCCGTCGGCGCCTACGTCTCCGGCGTGCTGACGGCGAGTCGTGGCTGGAACGGGTGGGCGGCCATGGTGGTCGCCGTGGCCGCCGGCGCGCTCGTCGCCTTCGTCGTCGGTCTGCCCATCTTCCGGCTGTCCGGCCTGCTGCTCGCCATGGCCACCCTGGCCTTCGGCATCATCGTCTACTACGTGCTGGTCAACTGGGCGCCCGTGACCGGCGGACCGTCCGGGCTGGCCGGCATCCCGCCGCTCGCGCTGGGCGGCTTCCGCTTCGACACCGACGCGCGCATGCTCGCCCTCGCGTGGGGCGCCCTGCTGGTGGTGATCGCCCTCGCCGGCAACGTGGTCGACTCGCGCATCGGCCGGGCGCTGCGCGCGATCCACGGCAGCGAGGCGGCCGCGGCCGCCGTCGGTATCGACACCGCACGGCTCAAGGTGGGCGTCTTCGCGCTCGCGGGCGCCATCACCGCGCTCGGCGGGGCGCTCTACGCCCACTACGTGACGTTCATCAACCCGTCGCCCTTCGGCTTCGCCTACTCGGTCGAGCTGCTCGTCATGGTCGTCCTGGGCGGGGTGGCGAGCATCTGGGGGGCGGTGCTGGGCGCGGCGGCGGTCGTGCTGCTCGTCGAGGGCCTGCGCGCCGCGCTCCCGCTGCTGACGGCCGCGCACGGGGCGGCGGAGTACGAGATTGCCGTGTTCGGCGTGCTCCTCATGGCGTTCATGATCTTCCTGCCGTCCGGGCTGGCCGGACTGGCGCGGCGCGCGGCGTGACGGCGGCCGCGCTGCTGGACGTGCGGCGTCTCGGCCGCGACTTCGGCGGCCTCGCGGCGGTGGGGTCCGTCGATTTCGTGGTCACCGCCGCGCGGGTCAAGGCGCTGATCGGCCCGAACGGCGCCGGCAAGACGACGATCCTCAACATGGTGGCGGGGGCGCTGCCGCCCAGCCGCGGCGGGATCCTGCTCGACGGCCGTCCGTTGCCTGCCGGCGCGCACGCGGTCGCCGCACGCGGGGTCGCCCGCACGTTCCAGCTCGTCCGTCCGTTCGGAGACATGACGGTGCTGGAGACGGTGCTCGTGGGCTGCCATCTCCGGGGCGGCGCCGGCTGGCTCGCATCGGCCCTCCGCACCCCGGCTCAACGCGGCGAGGAGCGACGCCTGCGGGCGCGCGCGCTCGAGGTGCTCGCCACGGTGGGGCTCGAGCACCGCGCCGGCGCGGAGGCGCGAACGCTCCCGTACGGAGAGCAGCGGCTCGTGGAGCTCGCCAGGGCGCTCGCGCCGGCGCCGCGACTGCTGTTGCTGGACGAGCCGGGCGCCGGGCTCGACGGGACCGAGCAGCGCCGGCTGGCGGCGCTGGTGGGCCGCATTCGCGCGAGCGGTGTCGCCGTGCTGCTGGTCGATCACCATATCGACTTCGTCCTCGACGTCGCCGACGAGGTGCTGGTGCTGTGTCACGGCGAGCGGCTCGCCGAGGGGC
>DASUPA010000177.1:0-5437 GCA_036276335.1 Candidatus Methylomirabilota bacterium
TCGCACGGTCCGCCTTGCCGTGCTTCTTGAGCGCGATCTCGAGCGCCGGCACCACCGCCCACTTGAGCGTGATCGCCGCCAGCGAGCCGTGGATGCGCGGCGGCACGCCGTGGCGCTCCTGCCACTTCCTGTCCCACTCGGGGTCGAGGCCGGTGACCCAGTAGCCGGCCTCCACGACGCCGTCGCCGATCTTCGGGTTGTCGCGCACCTGGTGGAGGAACTCGGCGGAGGCGAGGCTGCCGCGCGAGTACACCTTCTGCGTGAGCCCCAGCTCGCGGTACTGCCGCATGAAGGGCGCGCCGTCGCTGGCCAGGATGACGCCCAGGATCGTCTCGGCGCCCGCGCGCTTGAGGCGCGTGAGGACGGGCCGGTAGTCCGGCTGGCCGGGATCGAAGAACTCCGTCGAGGCGAGCTTGATCCCCGCCTTCTTGAAGGCCACGTCGTAGGCGTTGGCGGCGCCGCGGCCGAAGTCGTTGTTCATGGCCAGGATGGACGACGACTTCACGCCCTGGCGCGCCATGTACCTGGCGAAGGTGTGGGCCATGATCTCGTCGTCGAGCGCGACGCGGAACGTCCACTCGTTGCCGCCCTTGCCGCTGAGCTGGCGGATCTGCGGGTGCGAGCACGACTCGACGACCATCGGCACGCCGATCTCCTTGACGACCGGCATGGCGCCGAGGCAGGCGCCGCTGTGCGTCTGGCCGATGATCACGTCGACCTTGTCGACGTCGGCCAGCTTGCGGACGGCGCTCACGGCCTCGCCGGGCGTGGCCTTGTTGTCGGCGAAGTAGGCCTCGAGCTTCCGGCCCATCACGCCGCCCCTGGCGTTGATCTCCTCCACGGCGAGCGTGCCGCCCCAGCGGACACCCTCGCCCGTGATGGCGGCGGGGCCGCTCATGGCGGAGGCGAAGCCGACCCGGATGGGCGGCGCCTGGGCGCTGCCGGCGAGCGGCAGCGCGGCGAGCAGCAGCATGACGACGACGAGTGCGATTCGCATCGAGTGCCTCCTGGGCTTGTCAGCCGATGATGGCGAGCTCCTGGTCGGAGCGGGTGAGCAGGCGCGCGCCGGTCGGCGTCACCTCCACGGCATCCTCCACCTGCACGCCGCCCCAGCCGTGCTCGTAGTACGGCGTCTCCACGCAGAACACCATGCCCGGCTCGAGCGCGGTCTCGGTGACCGCGTTGAGCGTGGGCGGATCGTAGGGCTCGAGGCCGATGCCGTGGCCGACGTGGTGCCGCTGGTAGTGCGGCAGCCCGTGCTCGCGCGTCACGCGCACGGCCGTGTCGAAGAGCCGGCTCACCGGCACGCCCGGCTTCATCTGCTCGATGGCCGCGCGCTCGCCGGCGAGGATGGCGGCGTAGTAGCGCGCCTGCTTGTCGCTCGGCGGGCCGAGCACCGCCGTGCGCGAGATGTCCGAGCGGTACCAGCGGTAGAGACAGCCGAGGTCGAAGCGCACGAGGTCGCCGGGCCGCAGCGCCCGGTCCGACGGGTAGACGTCGGCCAGCGCGGTGCGCTCGCCGATGGTGACGACGGTGAAGAACGGCTGCGCGCCCTTGCGCAGCACCTCCTGCTCGTAGACCAGCGCCGCGTCCCGCTCGGTGACGCCGGGCTTCAGCATCGCCAGCACGGCGGCGATGCCGTCCTCGGCGATGCGCGCGGCGCGCTCCAGCGCCTCGACCTCGTCGGCGCCCTTCACCATGCGTGCCTGGCGGAAGAGCGCGTACGCGGGGACGAGCGTGGTGCCGGCCAGGCGCTCCTCGACGCGCCGCCAGGTCGGCGGGAAGAGGTTGCCCTCGTCGAGGCCGACGCGTCGGCCCAGCACGCCGAGGTCGCCCAGCACGCCGGCCAGCGCGTCGGCGGGGCTCGCGGCCGGGGCGCGCGTCCACTCGCGGATCTTCCGGCCGATCTCGCCGGGGTCGTCGGCGTACTCGAAGAAGAACGTGCCGTAGGTCGCCACGTGATCGACCGCGATGCGCTCGGAGGCGACGCCGGTCGTGTCGATGAAGGGGATCACGAGTGCGGTGCCGCGGCGGGTGAAGACGGCGTAGAGCTCGAGCCCGCGGAAGAGCGCGTGCGACACGGAGCGGAAGCCCGACACGTAGTCGACGTTCTCCAGCGTGGTGGCGACGAGCGCGTCGAGGCGCTCGGCCTCGAGCACGGCGGTCAGGCGCTGCCGGCGATGGGCGTTCATCGGAAGCTCGGGATGACCTCGCGCCCGAAGAGCTCGATGGCCTCCTGCATCTCGGGCACGGTGTTGGCGACGAAGAGCAGGCCGGAGCACGTCGTGACGCCGGCCTGCTGGTAGACGCGGATCCGCTCGCAGATCTCGGCCGGGCTGCCGATCAGGTTGCGCGCCTCGAAGCCGCCCTGCTGCTGCGCGCGCAGCGTGGACTTCTTCAGCGACTCGAGGTGCTTGTAGAGCTGCGAGGCGTGGAAGCGCTTCACCGCCTCCTCGTGCGTCCGGCCGATCGAGCAGGCGAACTGCGGCGCGATGTCGATGGCGGCGCCGTCCCGCCCGGCCTTGGCCGCGGCGCGGTGCACGTCCTCCACGCCGCGCTCGATCTCCTCCGGGGAGAGCACGGCCGGCATCCAGCCCTGGCCCCACTCGCCCGCGCGCCGCCGGACCTCCGGGTGGTTGCCGCCCGCGTACATGGGCAGCGGCACCTGCCGGGGCTTGGGAAAGCACTCCACGTCCTCGAAGCGCACGTGCCGGCCGCGGAAGCTCGCCTTGCGCTCGGTGAAGAGCGCGCGGAGCGCGCGCATGCCCTCGTCCACGATCTCGCCGCGGCGCGCGTCGCGCGCGTCGGGGTAGAGGGCCTCGTACTCCTCGCGGTAGGCGCCGGTGCCGACGCCCAGGATGACGCGCCCGCCGGAGAGCTGGTCCAGCGTCGCCACCTGCTTGGCCAGCACCGGCATCGTGCGCATCGGCAGCACGATGATGCCCGTGGCGAGCTTGATGCGCTCGGTGCGCGCGGCGACGTAGGTGAAGGTGATCAGCGGCTCGTAGAAGTTCGGCGGGTCGGGCCACTCCCGCTGCACGTAGCGCTGGGTCGTCATGTGGTCGTTGCCCCACACGGAGTCGAAGCCCACGCGCTCGGCGAGGAGCGCCGTCGGCAGGATGTCCTCCGGGCGGGCGAACGGCACGGGGTACATCATGCCCTCGATGCACGTCGGGATGTGGACGCCGAATCTCATCGGGATCGCATCTCCTTCCACGCGGGGACGAGCTCGCGCCCGATCCGCTCCAGCTGCTCGCGCAGGCTCGCGGCGGGCGGGACGACGGCGACCGGCGCGTCGAGCCCCGCCTCCGCGAGCGCCGCGAGGGCCGTCCGGCACTGGCCCGGCGTTCCCGCGATCGACAGACGATCGACCAGGTCGTCGCCCACCAGGTCCGCCGCGGGCCGGCCGCCCGCCAGCGCGTCGCGGATGCGCTGCGTCTGCTCCGGCGCCACGCCCGCGTCGGCGAGGATCGACTGGCCGTGGAGCGCCGCGAGATATCGCGCGAGGAGCGGCCGCACCCACGCGCGCGCCTCCGCGCGGTCGGCGGCGATCGCGACCGGGACGTACGCGAGCAGCGCCACCGTCCCGCCCGTCGAGGCCCGCACCCGGCGCACGTGCGCGGCCGAGGTGAGGATGGAGCCGAGCACGCCGTCGGCGACCTCGGCCGCGAGCGCGAGCGCGCGCGGCCCCTTGACGCCCAGGACGACCGGCACGGGCGCCGCCGGCGGCGTCTCGAGCGCGACGTCGTTGACGGAGAAGCACTCCCCCGCGTACGTGAGTCGCTCGCCGGCCAGCAGCCGCCGCACGATCTCCACGCCCTCGCGCAGGCCGCGCAGCGGCGTCTTGAAGGGGATGGTCATCTGCTGCTCGATCCAGCGGCGGTTGCTGCTGCCGAGGCCCAGCGCCACGCGCCCCGGCGCCAGCCCGGCGAGCGCCGCCGTCTCCATCGCCACCAGCGCGGGGTGTCGCGTGTAGGGGTTCACCACGCCGAGCCCGATGCCGATGCGCGCCGTCGCCGCCGCGACGGCGCCGGCCAGCGCGAAGGCGCCCGGGTGGTAGTAGTCCTCGATGAGCCACACGCTGCCGAGCCCCGCGCGCTCGGCGTCGCGCGCCCAGTCGAGGGCGCTGCCCGGCAGGCCGTGGCCCAGCAGCGCGACGCCGAGGCTAGCGGTCCAGCGCGAGTCCATAGGCGTCGCGGAGCGCGGCCAGGAGACGCTCGAGGTCGCCGTCGGCGGCGGGCACCGCTGGAAGCCACGCGCGGCTGGCGCCCGGGTCCTTCAAGCCACTGGAGGTGAGGACCACGACGACGGTCGCGTCCGGCGGGAGCGCCCGGCGCGCCGCGAGCTGCATGACGGCGGTCAGCGCGGCCGCCGACGACGGCTCGACGAAGAGGCCCTCCTCCCGACCGAGCGCGCGCTGCGCCTCGAAGATCCCCTCGTCGGTGATGCGGACGCCCTCGCCGCCCGACTCGCGCAGCGCGGCCAGGCCCTGCCACGTACCGTAGCGCGAGGCGATGGAGAAGGCGACCGAGGGCTGCGGCGCCTCGACGATCTCGGGCGCGTCGAGGCGCCGCTCGAGCGCGTGCGCCAGCGGCCCGAACGGCTCGGCCGCCACCATGCGCGGCAGCGTCTTCACGAGACCGAGCTGCCCCAGCTCGCTCCAGCCCTTCCAGACCCCGTAGAGGCCGTCGCTGTACGCGCTCGGCACCACCACGACCTCGGGCGCCGTCCAGCCGAGGTCCTCCGCGATCTCGTACGCGATGGTCTTGTAGCCCTCGACACCCCAGGGATTGGAGCCGACCGGCGGCATCACGAACCCGCTCGTCGGATACCAGCCGAGCCGCTCGACGCCCTGCCGCATGAGCTGCCAGCGCGCCTCGGCGGTGGGGCAGGCGACCACGGCCGCGCCGTACGCCTGCATGAGCGTCTTCATCGTGTCCGGCACCGAGGCCAGCGTGAAGATCACGCACGGCAGCCCCGCCCGCGCGGCGTAGGCGGCGGTCGACGCGCCGTGATTGCCGGTCGACGAGATGGTGATCACGCGCGCGCCGATGGCGAGCGCGTGGTTGACGGCCACCGCGCACAGGCGATCCTTGTACGACCACGTCGGGTTGCGGCTCTCGTCCTTCGCGTAGAGCCGCGACAGCCCGAGCCGCGCGCCCAGCCGCTCCAGGTGCACGAGCGGCGTGCCGCCCTCGTCGAGCGTGACCGGCCGCGGCGGCCGCACCGGCAGCAGGCCCCGGAACCGCCACAGGCCGCGCGGCGCCGGCGGAAACGCGGCGGGCGTGATCCCGGCCAGCGGCGCGAGATCGTAGGCGACGGTGAGGTTCACGGCCACGCCGTCCTCGCGGCAGCGCGGGCACCCCGCGAAGGTGCGCGGCTCGGCGTGGCGCGTGCGGCACCGGAGGCACTCGAGACCGACGACGCGTGCCTCCGG
>DASUPA010000178.1:0-2834 GCA_036276335.1 Candidatus Methylomirabilota bacterium
GCCGAGAGCACGATGCCGCGCGTGATGCGCGCGGCGAGATTCTTCTGGAAGATGCCGCGATAGACGACCTCACAGATCAGCGCTGACATACCGTCCTCCGTCTGGTCGGCTGGTTGGACCAGGACCATACGCCCCCGCCGGGGCGGCGGTCAAGCAGCTTCGTCGGGCTGCGGCTCAGGCCACCCGGCCGAGGAAGGCCTCGAGGGCTCGCGTGAACGCCTCCGGCTGCTCCAGGTTCGACAGGTGCGACGCGGAGTCCAGGATGACGAGCTCCGAGCCCTTGATCCGCTCGTGGATCGCCTGCGACGCGGCGACCGGCGTCCCGACGTCCTGCGCGCCGACGATGATCAGCGTGGGCAGCGCCACGGCGCCGAGGCGGTCGGTCAGGTCGAGCGCGCGGATGGCGTGACAGCAGCCCGCGTAGCCGCGCGGGCTCGTGCGGCGGATCATGGCCCGGACCGGCTCGACCACGTCCGGGCGCGACTCGACGAACTTCGGCGTGAACCAGCGGGCGATGGTGGGCTCGACGTGCGGCTCCATGCCCTTCGTCTCCGCGATCGCGATCCGCTCGTCCCACAGGGGCTTCGCCTCGGGCGGCACACGGCTCGACGTGTCGCACAGGCCGAGCGACTGCACCATCTTCGGCGTCGACAGGGCCAGCGTCTGGCCGATCATGCCGCCCATCGACAGCCCGACCCAGTGCGTGCGGGCGATCCCGAGCGCCGTGAGCAGGTCTCGCGCATCGGCGGCCAGCTGGTCGAGCGAGTAGGCGCCGGCGGGCGCGTCCGTCCCGCCGTGCCCGCGCGTGTCGTAGCGGAGCACGCGGTACCGCCGGGCCAGCGCGGCCGCCTGCGGATCCCACATCGACAGGTCGGTCGCGAGCGAGTGGCTGAGCGTGACCACCGGGGCGCCCGCCGGTCCCTCGAGCGTGTAGTGGACGTCGATGTCGTTCACCCGGATCTTCATGGCAGTGTCGACTCCAGCGCCTCGGCCGCCCGCGTGTCGTTCGGCCGCCCGCGCTCGCGAAGGAATTGGACGATCTTCCGGCGTGTTTCCGCCGGCCGGTTCTGTCCCAGCTTGAACTTGATCCGCGCCCGCTCGACCGTGAGCTGGACCGCCGCCAGCTTGCCGAGCGCGCCGCGGTAGAGCGGGTCCTGGGGATCGATGGCCCGGAAGCCGCCCTCGGGCTGGTAGCGGGCCATCAGCCGCGCCTGCTGGGCGGCCACCGCGCCGGGGTCGTCGATCACCGCTCCGCCACACTCGAAGATCACGGTGCGATGATACGCGGTCGCCGAGCCCCCGTACTCGGCATGCACCCAGTAGGACGGGATGACGCCCAGGGGCTCGTCGACCTCGAACACGCAGCGCGGCCGCGCGCGGAGGTCGACGGCCACCTCGTCGTCGCGGACGAGGTGCAGGTCGAAGCCGCCGTCGGTCCGCACGAACGGGTAGAGACCGACGTGCGGGGTCCCGTCGGCGCCGACGGTGATCAGGCGCCCCAGCTCCTGGGCGTCGACGAACCGCTCGACGACGTCGGCGGGCACGTCGGCGTAGTAGGCGTGGAAGATCACGCGGCCACGCCCTCGCGCGCCGCCCGCACCATCTCGCAGAAGTAGGCGTGCACCGTGGGGTCGTCGGTCAGCTCCGGATGGAACGTCGCGACCAGCACGTGGCCCTGGCGCGCCATCACCGCCTCGTCGCCGTGCCGCGCCAGCGTCTCGACGCCGGGCCCGAGCTGCCGGATCCGCGGCGCGCGGATGAACACCATCTCCACCGGCCGCTCGCGGCCGTCGAGCACGGCCGTGCCTCGCGCCTCGAACGACTCGCGCTGGCGGCCGTACGCGTTGCGCTCCACGAGGACGTCGATGAAGCCGAGCGAGAACTGCCGCGGGTTCTCCACCTCCCGCGCGAGGAGGATCAGCCCGGCGCAGGTGCCGAAGATCGGCTTGCCCGCCGCGTGAAACGCCTGCAGCGCGGGCACGAAGCCCCACTCGTGCATGAGCTTGAGGAGCGTGGTGCTCTCGCCCCCCGGCATGATGAGCCCGTCGAGGCCGGCCAGCTGCTCGGGCTTGCGCACCTCCACCGCCTCCGCGCCGCAGCGCCCGAGCGCTGCGGCGTGGAGCGAGAAGTCTCCCTGGAGCGCCAGGACGCCGATCGTCACCCCGGCGCCCTACCAGCCTCGCGTCTGCATGAGGTCCTTCTCGGCCAGCTTGGAGGTCTCGATGCCGATCATCGCGTCGCCGAGATCCTCGCTGACGCGCACGAGCACGTCGGCATCCTTGAAGTGCGTCGTCGCCTGGACGATCGCCTTGGCGCGCCGGGCCGGGTCGGACGACTTGAAGATGCCCGAGCCGACGAACACGGCCTCGGCCCCGAGCTGCATCATGAGCGCCGCGTCCGCGGGGGTCGCGATGCCGCCGGCGGAGAAGTTCGGCACCGGCAGCTTGCCCGCCTGCGCCACCCAGCGCACGAGCTCGTAGGGGGCGCCCAGATTCTTGGCCTCGGTCATGAGCTCCTCGGGCGACAGCGTGGTCAGGCGCCGCACCCCGCTGACGAGCGCGCGCATGTGACGCACGGCCTCGACGATGTTCCCGGAGCCGGCCTCGCCCTTGGTGCGGATCATGGCCGCGCCCTCGCCGATGCGGCGCAGCGCCTCGCCGAGGTCGCGGCAGCCGCAGACGAAGGGCACGCGAAAGGCGAACTTGTCGATGTGGAAGTGCTCGTCGGCCGGCGTTAGGACCTCCGACTCGTCGATGAAGTCGACGCCGAGGGCCTCGAGGATCTGCGCCTCGACGAAGTGCCCGATGCGCGCCTTGGCCATCACGGGAATGGTC
>DASUPA010000179.1:0-4506 GCA_036276335.1 Candidatus Methylomirabilota bacterium
ATCGAGCTCGGCGGCCGGCGTCCGAACAACACGTCCGGCGGCCACCTGTGCGAGGGCTACACGCACGGCATGTCGATGGTGATCGAGAACGTCCGCCAGCTCCGCGGGACCGTCGACGACTACTGTCCGGGCGCGGCCAAGGGCGAGCACACCTACGACTACGCGCCCGGCCGCTGCCGCCAGGTCAAGGACGCCGAGATCACCATGAACCTCGGCTGGGCCATGCCCCCGACCGGCTCCGCCCTCATCCGGCGCCGATGACAGGCCCCCTGTTCGCGGAGCGCCGCCACCCCACAGTCGCGGAGCGCCGCCACCCCATGGTCGCGGAGCGCAGCCACCGTCCATCTCGAATAGGCCACCCACGGCTCGAGCCGCACGCCGACCCTTCGCTACAACAGGAGCGCTAGATGCCCGAGCCCGTTCAGTATCGCGGCATGTCCCTGGTCGTGCCGGACAACGACAGCGAGTGGAAGGAGTACTTCGCCCACGTCCGGCAGCACCGACTGATGCTGCGCGCGTGCAACGCCTGCGGACTCATGCGATATCCGCCCACCCACGCCTGTCCCTGGTGCACGGAGCTCGGCTGGACGTGGAGGGAGGTCAGCGGCCGCGGGACCATCTATTCCTATGAGACCGTCGTCCACGCCATCCAGCCGGGGTTCAAGGACGCCGCCCCCTACGCGGTGGTGCTCGTCGAGCTCGACGAGCAGCGCGGGACGCCGACGCCCGACGAGAGCCTGCGCATCATCGGCAACCTCGTGAAGGCCGACGGCGCGACCATGGAGGATCCGAAGAACGCGGCCATCGGCAAGCGCGTGCGCGTGGTCTTCCACGACCTGGCCCCGCACCTGGCGCTGCCGCAATGGGTCCTCTCGGACGAGGCGCCGGCCGGGCGCGTCTGGCAGCTCCCGGAGTAAATCTCAGCGGGCGCGCTGGGCGCGCAGCTCGTCGGCCTGGCGCTGGCGTGCCCGGGCCAGGGCCCCGGCGCTCGTGTCCTGCACCACCGCGAACAGCCGCTCGGCGGCCAGGACCGGCGGGAGCATGACGTAGTCCGCGCCCTCGGCGTAGAGCCCGTTGGCCGCCTCCAGCGTGTCGGCGGTCACGATCACCCGCGCGCGCGGCGCGAGCGCGCGCGCCTGCCGCAGCAGCCGGAGGTTGTCGGTCCCCTGCAGGAACCAGTCCGAGATCGGCGACACGATGACCGACGCGCCCTCGATCCCGTGGTGCCGCAGGGTCTCGCTGTTGCTGATGTCGCCGTAGTGACACGCGACGCCGTCGGCCTCGAGCTGCGCCAGCGTCTCGGGATTGAAGTCCACGGCGACGATGCGCTTCTTGAGCGCCGGCTGCTCGCGCTCGAGCTTCTTGACGAAGGCCAGGCCCTCGCGCGAGACGCCCAGGAAGAAGATGTCGTGCGGCGTGACGGTCACGGGAGCGCCGCCCGCCGGCCGGTGGCGGAGGCGGAGCCAGCGCGGCAGGCCGGTGGCCTCCAGCGCGGCGGCCACCCCGGTCGCGATGGCGTGGTTGTAGCGGATCGCGTACGTGGACGCCACCGAGGTCAGGACGAGCGTGAAGATGACGAGGGAGACGAGGGTCTCGCTCACGTGCTCCTCGCCGAGCCCGAGCGTGACGATCACGAGCGAGAACTCGCTGATCTGGGCGAGGTTCACCGACACCACGCCCGACGTGCGCATGTCGAGGCCGAGGACGGCGAACACCGGATAGATCGAGGCGAACCGGCTGGCGACGACGAACAGGGCGAGGCCGGCGGCGATCGTCAGCACCGACGCCGAGGGCATCGGCACCTGCAGGCCGAGCGCGACGAAGAAGAGCGTCACGAAGAAGTCCCGGACGCCCGAGAGGCGGGCGATGACCTCGGTGCCGTACGGGAACGCGGCGATCACCATCCCGGCGATCAGCGCGCCCATCTCCTTCGACAGGCCGAGATAGCCGGCCGTCCCCGCGACCAGGAAGCACCACGCGATCGAAGTCAGCAGCAGGAGCTCGTGGGAGCCGGCCACCGCCCGGAAGAGCGCGGGCAGCGCGAGGCGCGAGAGCACGGCGGCGGTCGCCACCAGGGCCACGCCGGCGCCCAGCGAGGCGAACAGCGGCGCGGGCTCCAGCGCGCGCAGGCTCGGCTGGAGCGCCAGGAAGGCGATCGCCCACAGGTCCTGGAAGACGAGGATGCCGACGGTGATCCGCCCGGCCAGCGTCCCCATCTCCAGCTTGTCGAAGAGCAGCTTGACGACGATGAGCGTGGACGACAGCGCGAGCGTCACCGCCAGGTAGAGACGGTCGAACTCTCCGCCCGTCGTCTCGGTCACGCGGCCGACGAGGTGCCAGGCGAGCGCGGCGCAGATCGGAAACTGCAGCAGGCCGCCGACGGTGATCGCCCGGCCGACCTGGGCCAGGCTCGGGACGTTGATCTCGAGGCCGATGATGAAGAGCAGGAAGATGAGGCCGATCTCCGAGATCACCTCCACCTCGGCGCGCTCGGTGATGATGCCGAGGCCGAGGTGGGGGCCGAGGAGGGCGCCGCCGGCGATGTAACCGAGGATCAGCGGCTGGCGAACCACGCGCGCGACCAGCGCCAGCGCCGCCGCCGCGACGATGCTCACGCCGATCGCGGTCAGGAGATCGGCGTGCACCCTAGCGACACCGTCGTCGTCACATGAAGACCCTATCACGAGGGCGGTATGCTGGCCTCATGCCGAGGCTCCTCGCGCTCGTCCTCGTCGTGCTCGCCGCCTCGGCGCACGCGGCCGAGCCGCCGCCGGCCGGACTCGGCCACGACCACCCGCTGACGGGCCGCATCTGGGACGTGGCGGGGACCCGCTTCATCACCACGGAAGCGCTGGTGGCCCGGCTCGCGCCGGCGCGGTTCGTCCTGCTCGGCGAGCGGCACGACAACGCCGACCATCATGCCTTCCAGGCCCGGATCGTCCGCGCGCTGGCGGGCGCCGGGCGCCGGCCGGCCGTCGCGTTCGAGATGCTCGGCACCGACCAGGGGGCCGCGCTGGCCGCGCATCTCGAGCGCGCGCCGCGCGACGCCGCCGGGCTCGGCGCGGCCGTGGGCTGGTCGACGTCCGGGTGGCCGCCGTGGATACACTACGAGCCCATCGCCGAGGCGGCGCTGTCCGCCGGCCTCCCGATCGTCGCGGCGAACCTCCCCGCGAGCACGGCGCGCGCCGTCGCGCGCGGTGACCTGAGCGCCCTCGACGGCGCGCTGGTCCGCGCCCACGGCCTCGACCGCCCCGCCTCTCCCGAGACCCAGGCCGCGATGGAGCGCGAGATGCGTACCGCCCACTGCGAGACCCTCCCGGACGCCATCGTGCCCTCGCTGGTGACGGCGCAGCGCGCGCGCGACGCGCACATGGCGGAGCGGCTCGTCGCCGGGCAGCGCGACGGCGCCGTCCTCATCGCGGGCGCCGGCCACGTGCGGACGGACCGCGGCGTGCCGCCGTATCTGGCGGCGCGCGTCCCCGACGCCTCGGTGGCGAGCGTGGCCTTCGTGGAGGTGGCGTCCGGGGCGGTGGCGCCGGCCGACTATGCCGGGCGCTTCGGCGCCGCGCGGCTGCCGTTCGATTTCGTCTGGTTCACCGCACGCGTCGACGACGCCGATCCGTGCGCGCGCCTCCGCGGCACGCGGGGCTAGTCCACCAGACGGGGCGAGGCAGCGCCCTGCGCCGACGCGGTGCACGCGCGGAAGTTCGCGTAGTCGCCGGCCGCGATCGAGCTCGTGTCGTCGGCGTCGGTGAGGACCGCGATGCCGGCGGGCGTCGGCGTCTTCGTCTCGTCGAAGTACCGCCGGAAATCGTCGAGGACGTTCACGCGCTCCTCCGTCCAGTCCGCGCCGGCGGCGCCCGTGCGCAGGACCCGCACCTGGGTGAGCCCGCGGTTGGACGTCAGGTGGGTGCCCGCCGGCACGCGCTCGCTCCAGACGTACTTCACGGCCTTGGGGCCGGCGATCCGCGAGTGCTCGACGAGCAGGTACACGGCCAGCGCGCTGTCATTCCGCGCGTCGTCGCGCTCGTCGGCGCTCCGGGGGAACTGACGCGGCCGCCACGCCCACGCGAGCACCGGCCGGGCGGCCAGGTCCCAGCCCTTCGTCTCGCGCCCCGCCTGGACACCGAGACCCCGCGATACCGCGCGGAGAAAACGGAGGCCCGGCGCCTCGGCGACGGTGTAGACCTCGCGGCCGGCGTCCTTTCGTGCCTCCCACTCCCGCGGAAAGGCGCCCACCGCGGCCGTCCTGAAGTCATCGAGGGTGATGCAGTCCGCGCGAGCTCCCCGAGGCGGCTGGGACGCCGCCGGAAGCAGGCCCGGCACCAGCACCAGAACGATCACCACGAGGACGCCGACGCGGCCCATACCGCGTCGGTGGTGCAACGACGGGGCCATCAGCGCCCGCGGCGCCACCAGTGATGGACGAGGTTGTCCACGACCTCCCCGAGCTGACCGATCGTCCGGCACTCCTTGACGAAGTCGCAGGCCGGCGCGTACATGGGC
>DASUPA010000180.1:0-10436 GCA_036276335.1 Candidatus Methylomirabilota bacterium
CGGAGCTCGGCACGGGCGCGCTCCTCGTCGCGCTCGCGCTCGCGATGATCGGCGCGGCCGCGGCCGCGGCCGGCGCGCGCACCGCCCGCCCCGCGCTCGTGGAGTCGGCGCCGCACGCGGCGCTCGCGGTCTTCGCGATCCTGACCGGCTGCCTGGCGCTCCTCGTCTACGCGTTCCTGACCTTCGACTTCTCGGTGCGCTACGTGGCCATGAACACCAACCTCGGCACCCCGTTCTACTACCGGATCACGGCGGTGTGGGGCGCGCTCGAGGGCTCGATCGTGCTCTGGGCGTGGATGCTGGCGAGCTACACGCTCCTGGTCGTCCTCCGCCACCGGCGGAACGCTCGCGAGCTCTATCCCTGGGTGCTCGCCGTCATGCTGGGCGTGCTCGCCTTCTTCCTCCTCGTGATGACGCTGCCGGCGCCCGTCTTCCAGCGCCTCGCGCCGGTGCCGGCCGACGGGCGTGGGCTGAACCCGCTCCTCGAGGACTCCGGGATGATCACTCACCCCGTGGCGCTCTACCTGGGGTTCACGGGCTTCACGGTGCCGTTCGCCTTCGCCATCGCGGCGCTGGTGACGGGCCGCGTGAGCGATTTCTGGATCACGGCCACCCGGCGGTGGACGATCACCGCCTGGTACTTCCTCTCGCTCGGACTGCTGATCGGCGGCTGGTGGAGCTACCACGTGCTGGGCTGGGGCGGCTACTGGGCGTGGGACCCCGTGGAGAACGCCGCGTTCATGCCGTGGCTCACCGGCACCGCCCTCCTGCACTCCGTGATGATCCAGGAGCGGCGCCGCATGCTGCGCCTCTGGAACCTCGCGCTGGTCATCCTCACCTTCGCGCTCACGCTGTTCGGCACGTTCCTGACCCGCTCCGGCGTCATCGCCTCGGTGCACGCGTTCACGCAGGGGTCGATCGGCGTCTTCTTCCTGTCGTTCCTGTCGCTGGTCCTCCTCGTCGCCCTGGGGCTGCTCGCGTGGCGGTGGGACGCGCTCGGCGCCCAGGGCGAGCTGGACTCCGTCGTGTCTCGCGAGTCGGCGTTCCTGCTCAACAACGTCCTGCTGGTGGCGGCCACCTTCACCGTCTTCTTCGGGACCATCTTTCCCCTCGTGTCCGAGGCCGTCCGCGGCGTGAAGGTCAGCGTCGGCATGCCGTTCTTCAACCAGGTGAACGTGCCGATCTTCCTCGGCCTGATCTTCCTGATGGGCGTGGGCCCGCTGATCGCCTGGCGCCGCGCCTCCCTCGAGAACCTTCGGCGCAACTTCCTGTGGCCCACCGTGGCCGGCGCGGCGGCCGCCGCCGTCGTGTTCGCCCTCGGCGTGCGCCCGACGCTGGCCGTGGTGTCGCTGGCGCTCGCCGCGTTCGTCGCCTCCACCATCGCGGTGGACCTGGTGCGCGCCACGCGCGCGCGCGTGCGGATGGGCGAGGCGATCCCGCGCGCGCTCGGGGGACTGCTGCGGCGCCACAACCGCCGCTACGGCGGCTTCGTCGTCCACCTGGGCATCCTGGTGATCGCGCTCGGCGTGACGGGCTCCCAGGCATGGTCGGTGCAGACGGAGACGACGCTGCGCCGCGGCGAGCACGCCGAGCTCGCCGGCTACCGCGTACGCTTCGACGGGCTGGCCGCCAGCGAGGAGTCCAATCACTTCAAGGTCACCGGCACCTTCACCGTGGACGGCGGCCGCGCGGCGGGCACCGTGCTGCGGCCGGCGAAGAAGTTCTATCCGCAGGAGTCGTCGCCGATCGCCTACGTCGACTATCGCCTCGGGCTGCTCGAGGACCTGTACGTCGTGCTCGGCGACTTCGCCCGCGACGGCTCGCAGGCGACGATCAAGCTGCAGGTCAACCGGCTGGTGAGCTGGATCTGGATCGGCGGCCTCGTCCTCACGCTCGGGACCGCGCTTGCGGTCGCGCCCGAGCGGCGGAGGGCCGTGTGAGGCGCGCCTGGCGCTGGCTCGTCCCGCTGTCGGCGGTGCCGGTGCTCGCCGTGCTCGCCTACGGGTTCCTGCTCGATCCGCGCAGCATCCCGTCGCCGCTGGTCGGCCGCCCGGCCGCGCCGTTCACCCTCACGGCGTTCGACGGCAGCCCCGTGTCGCTCGAGGCGTGGCGCGGCAAGGTCGTCGTCGTCAACTTCTGGGCCTCGTGGTGCAAGCCCGCCTGCTACGACGAGGCCCCCGTGCTGGAGCGCGCGTGGCGGACCTACCGCGACCGCGGCCTGGTCGTCGTGGGCGTCGACATGCAGGACACGCCGGAGGCGGCCCGGGCGTTCATCCGCCAGTTCCAGCTCTCCTTCCCCAACGCGCCCGACGACGGCGGCAAGGTGGCCGTCGAGTACGGCGTGTACGGCGTGCCCGAAACGTTCTTCGTGGACCGCGCGGGGACGATCCGCGCCAAGCACGTCGGCGCCGTGACCGACGAGGTGATCCGTGCGACGCTCGAGCCGCTGCTCTGACGCCGGCGCCGCGCGGTGGCGGACCATCGCGGCGCTCGGCGGCGCCCTCGTGACGCTGGCGACGCTCGCGTGGGGGCAGCCGCCGGCGCGGCCGCTGTCCGACGAGACGGCGTACCAGATCGCCTCGGAGCTCCGCTGCGTGGTCTGCCAGAACCTCTCGGTGGCCGACTCGCCCTCCGAGATGGCCGCGCAGATGCGCGCGATCGTGCGCGAGCGGCTGGCGGCCGGCGACTCACCCGAGCAGGTCCGCGAGTACTTCGTCGCGCGCTACGGCGAGTGGATCCTCCTGAAGCCGCGCCGGAGCGGCTTCAACCTCGTCGTCTGGGGCTTCCCGATCGCGGCCGTCCTCCTGGGCCTCGTGGCCGTGGGCGTGCTGCTGCGGCGGTGGACGCGACGACCGGCCGGGCCGGCGGCGCGGCTCGACGCCGCCATGAGCGAGCGCATCCGCCGGGAGCTGGAGCGCGAGCCGTGATGGGCACCGCCGTCGTCGTGCTCGTCCTCGGCGTGCCGGCCCTGGCCTTCACGCTCTGGCCCCTGCTGCGCCGGGGCGCCCGGGCGGCGCTCCTGCCGCTGCCTCCGGACGAGCGCGAGCAGTGGCTGGAGGCCAAGCGAGCGGCGCTGCGCGCGCTGCGCGAGCTCGCGTTCGAGCACGACGCCGGTCACATCTCCGACGCCGACTACGCGGAGCTGCGCGCGCGCTACGAGCTCGAGGCCGCGGCGGCGCTCACCGAGCTGGACCGGCTGGGCCCGGAGGCGGCGGCGATGCCGCTTCCGCGGGAGGCGGCGCCGCGGGAGGCGACGCCGGGCGGCGCCCGCGGGTGGCGCCATCCGGTCGCCATCGCGGCGAGCGGCGCCGCCCTGCTCGTCTTCGGCGTGCTGCTCGGCGTCGGCATCGTGCGGTACACCGAGCCCGATCCGATGGCCGCCCCGCCGCCCGGGGCGCCGCCGATGGCCGCGATGCCCGGCGCGCAGGCGGCGGACACCGCGCCGCGCACGATTCCCCCGGAGGTCCTCCGCGGCATGCTGCAGGCCGCGCGCGGCTCGCTGGCGGAAGGGCGCTACTCCGAGGCGATCGCGGCCTACCAGGCGGTGCTGAAGCGCGACCCGCAGAACGTGGACGCGATGACCCATCTGGGGCTCATCGTCGCGATCGGCGGGCACGCCGACAGCGCGCTCGAGACGTTCGACAAGGCGCTGGCGATCGACCCCGACTACCCGCCCGCGCTGCTCTACCGGGGGCAGGTCCTCTACGAGACGAAGAAGGACATGGCCGGGGCCGTCCGCGCCTGGGAGCGATTCGTGCAAGTCGCCCCCAGCGCGGAGGATCGCGCGCGGGTGCAGAAGCTCATCGCGGAGGCCAAGGCCGCGTCGGGCGGCCGATAGGCGCGGCCGGCGCCGACCTGGTGCTCCTTCTTCACGGACAGCGGGATGGCGAGCACCGACTCGCCCTGGTAGACGAGCATCGGAAACGTCCACGCCACCCGGATCGCGAGCACGCCCTTGCCGGCGACCACGTCCACCTCCCGCTCGTCGAGCGGCACGCCGACCGTCGTCGCATCCCGGACGATCCGCCGCTTGATGTCGCTGGCCGTCGCGAGCTCGCGGAGATTCCGCGGGTGCAGGACCTCGTCGACGACGCTGTGGATCTGGAACCACTGGTAGGCCGACATCATCGCGCCGTACGCCGCGTAGCAGCACGCCACCGCCACCAACCCCCAAAAGAAGAGCTTCATCGTCTCCTCCTCATCGGTCGGTCGGTCGATACACCCAGATCTTGGCCGCGGCCGGCAGCCCGAGCGCGATGGGCGGCCCGTCGTCGCCGGCCGCGGTGACGGTTCCGGCCCACGGCGCGACCTCGAGGATGGACAGCCGGCGGCCGGGCCGGACGTCGTTCCGCCAGAGGTACTCGAGCAGCTTCTTGTCCGCCTCCGCCTCCTCGGTGATCCGCTCGACGACGACGGTCGAGCCCTCGCTCGCCTGGGCGAGCGGGAACGGCTCGACCCGCGGCGGCCGCGGCATCCCGGGGATGGGGTTGCCGTGCGGGCACGTGCTCGGCATGCCGAGCATCTCGGCCAGCCGGTCCTCCACGCGCGGCGACAGCGCGTGCTCGAGGCGATGGGCCTCCTCGTGCGCCTCGGTCCAGTCCAGCCCGAGCGTGTCGGTGAGCCAGCGCTCGAGCAGCCGGTGGCGGCGCGCCATGACCTCGGCGATCTGCTGGCCCTTCGGCGTGAGCGTCAGCTCCTTGCGCGGGCCCACCCTGACGTAGCCGCCCCGCGCGATGCGGTGGACCGCCTCCGTCACCGCCGGCGCGGACACGGCCATGTGCTTGGCCAGGCGCGCGCCGATGACCGGCTTGCCGCTGCCGGCGAGATCGTAGATGGCGGCGAGATAGTCCTGGACGGAGGCCGTCGTGCCCGCCGCCCGCTGCGGCTTCCGGACGGCGCCCTTCCTTGCTGCGCGTCGCATCTCACCGACTATACGCGAGAACGCCTGCAAGACCGCAGTGTTATGCTGTGGCGCATGACGCGCGCCGACGCGTTGCAGCGCCTCACGGAGCTGCGCGAGGCCATCCACCACCACGACTACCTCTACTACGTGGAGTCGCGCCCGGAGGTCTCCGACGCCGAGTACGACCAGCTCATGCGGGAGCTGCGGGAGCTCGAGGCGGCGTTCCCGGACCTGGTGGCCCCCGACAGTCCCACGCAGCGCGTGGCCGGCCAGCCGGTGGACGCCTTCCGCCCGGTGGAGCACCGGGCGGCCATGCTGTCGCTCGACAACGCGATGTCGCCCGACGACCTGCGGGAGTTC
Source organism: Candidatus Methylomirabilota bacterium (assembly GCA_036276335.1). GTDB lineage: Bacteria > Methylomirabilota > Methylomirabilia > Rokubacteriales > CSP1-6 > AR12. The sequence continues at coordinate 5,264 of DASUPA010000180.1, forward strand.
GAGGCACGCCTGAGGCGCGCGCTGCCCGGGGCGGCCTTCCAGTACGTGTGCGAGCCGAAGATCGACGGCCTCGGCGTCGCGCTGCTCTACGAGCGGGGCCGCTTCGTGCGCGGCGCCACGCGCGGCGACGGCCGCGTGGGCGAGGACGTCACCGCCAACCTGCGCACGATTCGCAGCCTGCCGCTGGCGCTCAAGGGGCGCCTGGCCGCGCTCCCCGTGGTGGAGGTGCGCGGCGAGGTGTTCATGCCGCGCGCCGACTTCGAGCGGCTGAACCGGACGCTGGAGGACGCGGGCGAGGCCACGTTCGCGAATCCCCGCAACGCCGCCGCGGGCGCCGTGCGACAGAAGGACCCGACCGTGTCGGCGCAGCGGCCGCTCGACGTCTTCCTCTATCATCTCGGCCACGCGCCCGGCGCCACGCTGGCCACCCACGCCGACGCGGTCGAGGCGATGCGGGAGGCCGGGCTGAAGACGAACCCGCGCACGGCGCGGTACGACACGCTCGACGAGGTGCTCGCGTACTGCGCGCGCCTGGAGCAGGAGCGCGACGTCCTCGGTTACGACGCCGACGGCGTGGTCGTGAAGGTCGACTCGCTCGAGCAGCAGCGCCGTCTCGGCTCCACCGCCCATCACCCGCGCTGGGCCGTCGCCTACAAGTTCACCGCCCGCCAGGCCACCACCGTGGTCCAGGCGATCGAGGTGAACGTCGGAAAGACGGGCGCCCTCACGCCGGTGGCGAAGCTGACGCCGGTGCCGCTGGCGGGCGTCGTCATCAGCAACGTGAGCCTGCACAACGAGGACGAGATCCGCCGCAAGGACATCCGGGTGGGCGACACGGTGCTGATCGAGCGCGCCGGGGACGTCATTCCCTACGTCGTGCAGGTGGTCGCGGCCAAGCGCCCGCCCGGGACGACGCCCTTCGCGTTCCCCGACCAGTGTCCGGCCTGCGGCGGCGTGGCCTTCCGCCCCGAGGGCGAGGCGTACTGGCGCTGCATGAACGCCGCCTGCCCGGCGCAGCTCAAGGAGCGGCTCAAGCATTTCGGCTCGCGGCGCGCGATGGACATCGAGGGCCTGGGCGAGGCGGCCATCGAGCAGCTCGTCGACCGCGGGCTCGTCAAGAACTTCGCCGACCTCTACCGCCTCGGCGCGGACCAGCTGGCCCGCCTCGACCGCTTCGCCGAGAAGTCGGCGGAGAACCTGGCGGCCGCCATCGCCGGCTCCCGGAGCCGCGGGCTCGCCCGGCTCCTGAACGCGCTGGGCATCCGCCTCGTCGGCGAGCGGGTCGCCCGGCTGCTGGCCATGCGCTTCGGCTCCATGGAGCGGCTGGCGGCCGCCACGCAGCAGGAGCTGGCCTCGGTGCACGGCATCGGCGACGTCATCGCGGCGTCCGTGCGGAAGTTCTTCGACGAGAGCGCGAACGTCGCGATGCTCGAGGCGCTCGGCGAGCTCGGCGTCGACCTCACCGAGCGCGGGGCCGTGACGGACGGCCCCCGGCCGCTCGCCGGCAAGACGTTCGTCCTCACGGGCTCGCTCGCCGCGCTCACCCGGGAGGCCGCGCGCGAGCGGATCGAGGCGCTGGGCGGCCGCGTCACCTCGTCGGTGACGCGCAAGACCGACTACGTGGTGGTGGGCGAGGCCCCTGGCAGCAAGGCCGAGGACGCGCGGCGCCTGGGGGTGCCGACGCTGGACGAAGCAGCCTTCCTCAACCTCACGGAGCGAACATGACGACCATTCGACTCCTCGTCGCGGTGGTGCTCCTCGGCGGCTGCGTGGGCTTCGAGACGCAGTCGCCCGCGCCGGTCGACCTGGGCGCCCCGGGCCGCTGGCTCACCCTGGCGCCGATGCCGACGGCGCGCCAGGAGGTCGCGGTGGCCGCCCTCGGCGGTCACGTGTGGGTCATCGGCGGCGTGAGGTCCGACGCAGAGCCAGTGCCCACGGTGGAGCGCTACGATCCCGCGAGCAACAGCTGGGACGTCCGGCCGCCGCTGCCCGTCCCCGTCCACCACGCCGCGGCCGCCGTCGTCGACGACCGTCTCTACGTGATCGGCGGCTACACGGGCGGCCGCGTCAGCTGGACCGCGCTCGACGCCGTGTGGGAGTGGACCGAGGCGCGTGGGACGTGGGAGAAGCGGACGCCGATGCCGACGGCGCGCGGCGCGCTGGCCGCCGTCGCGCTGGCGGGCCGGATCCATGCGCTCGGCGGCAGCGCCGACGAGGTGCTGAACGCCCACGAGATCTACGACGCGGCCTCGAACCGCTGGAGGGTCGCCAACCCGATGCCGACCCGGCGGGACCACCTGGCCGCCGTCGCCTTCCACGACCGCGTGTGGGCGCTCGGCGGGCGCGCGTCGTTCTTCGGCCAGCAGCACGCGAACGTCGAGGTGTACGACCCCGCGACCGATAGCTGGCGGACCGGCCCTCCGCTCCCGCGCGGCCGTGGCGGGCTCGCGGCGGCGGCGCTGCCCGACCGCATCTACGTGTTCGGGGGCGAGAGCCCTCTCCGCATCTTCAACAGCACGGAGATGTACGAGCCGGCCGGCAACCGCTGGATCGCGAAGGAGCCGATGCCGACCGCGCGCCATGGCATCGGCGCGGCGGCCATCGACGGGCGCATCTACGTGCCCGCCGGCGGCCGCGAGCCGGGGTACGCGGCGACCCAGGCCAACGAGATGTACACGCCGTGAGCGGCGTGCTCGCGCTCCTCGTCGCCCTCGCCGTGGTCGCGACGGCGGAGGCGGGGCCGGGCCGCGCCGATGCGCTGTCGGCGCTGGCGGCACCGGACGTCGAGGCGCGCCGCGTGGGCGCCGCCGCGCTGGCTCAGGTCGGCGAGCCCGACGACGCGCCGGTCCTCGTCCGCGCGCTGCGGGACGCCGACGCGCAGGTGCGCCGCCTCGCCGAGCGCGCGCTGTGGGCGGTCTGGAGCCGCTCGGGCGACGCCACCATCGACCACATCCTCGAGATCGGCGTCGCGCAGATGCGCGAGGGCCAGATCGAGGCCTCCGTGGAGACCTTCAGCGACATCATCCGCCGCCGGCCCGACTTCGCCGAGGGCTGGAACAAGCGCGCGACCGCGTACTACCTGCTCGGCGACTGGCGCCGCTCGGCCGCCGACTGCGACGAGGTGCTGAAGCGCAACCCCCAGCACTTCGGCGCCCTCAGCGGCTACGGCATGATCTGGCTGCAGCTCGACCAGCCCACGCGCGCGCTGGCGCGCTTCCAGGAGGCGCTGGCCGTCAATCCGAATCTCGACTCCGTCCAGGAGACCATCGACGCGCTGCGCGCGCTGCTCCTCGAGCAGCGGCGCGACGCCATCTGACCCCGTGCCAGGAGAGGAGCCCGCCGTGATCGACGCCCTGAAGAAGATCAGCAGCCCCAGCATCGCCAACGGCATCGAGACGTTCAACGTGCGCCCCCGCAACCAGGGACAGATGTCCTCCGAGATCCGGACGCTCTTTCCCGAGCTGGGCCCCATGGTCGGCTACGCGGTCACGGCGGTGATCCGCGCCGAGCCGCAGCCGCTCCAGGGCCACCGCGCCAGCACCTTCGGCTGGTGGGACTACGTCCTCACCATCCCCGCGCCGCGCGTCATCGTCGTGCACGACCTCGACGAGCCCCGCGGCCAGGGGGCCCAGTGGGGCGAGGTCCAGGCGAACATCCACAAGGCGCTCGGCTGCGTGGGCACGGTGACCGACGGCTCCGTCCGCGACCTGGACGAGGTCCGGGCGCTCGGCTTCCAGTTCGCCGCCGCGCACGTCTCGGTGTCGCACGCCTACGTGCACATGGTCGACTTCGGACTCCCCGTCAAGGTCGGCGGCCTCTGGGTGAAGCCCGGCGACCTCATCCACGCCGACCAGCACGGCGTCGTGACGATCCCGCCCGAGTGCGCGGAGAAGCTCCCGGACGCAGTGGCCAGGGTGGAGGCGGACGAGCGGAAGATCATCGCGCTCTGCCAGTCGAAGGACTTCACCGCCGAGAAGCTGAAGGCGCTCTACACGCAGATCCGGCCCGGGACGTACTAGCCGAAAGGGGGGGCTCCGGGCGCCCCCCAAGCCCCCCGGACGCTCGGGACGCCCCGGCCGAGCCGTGGCGCCCCTCGAGATACTCCGCGACGCTCCTGGCCGCGCGGGGCTCGCGGTGCTCGCCGGGGCGTAGACTGTGGACCATGGAGATTCGACTCCCGGAGGGCGGTGACCTCGACGCGGTGGAGGCTCTCGCGGCCGACCTGCTGGGCCCGGAGCGCGCCGGGCCGTTCGTGCGCTCGCACCTGGACCGGCATCACCTCCTCGTCGCCGCCGAGGGTGCGGCCGTGCTGGGGGTCATCGCCTACCGCACGGACTGGTTCCAGTGCACGCTCGTGTCGCTGGTGGCGGTGGCGAAGGACCGCCGGCAGAAGGGCGTCGCCCGCGCGCTGTTCCGGGCCGTGGAGGAGATGTCGCCGAGCCCGCGGCTCTTCTCGTCGACCGAGGAGACCAACGGCGTGTCGATCCGCATGCACACGGCGCTCGGGTTCGTCCCGTCCGGCCACATCGACAACCTGCCGCAGGGCTATCGCGAGCTGCTGTTCTACAAGCGGCTACACCCGTGACTCAGCCGCCGCGAATGCCGAACCTGGTCACGAGGAGCTCGACGTCGGTCGACGTCTGACGCATGCGCTCCACGACGCGGTCGAGCAGCAGCATCAGCTCGTCGTGGGTGTAGGCCTCCACGGCCCCCTCCTCGATGAAGAGCATGTGCGTCGCCACCCGTCCGTGGCGGATCTTGAACCGCTGCGCCTCCCGCATGGCGTCGAAATAGGTGGTGATGCGGCAGTCGGGCAGGCGCCGTACCAGATGGGACTGGATCTGGGTGACCCTGTCTTCGTGCATGGTTTTAGAATAGCCGACAGGCCCCTCGAGAAAGGAGATTCGGCCGTGACCGACACCATCGCCGCCACGAAGGACGAGCTGCTCAACCAGGCTGCCCGGGAGTACCGCGCGTTTCACGAGGCCCTGCAGGGCCTGAACGAGGAGCACATGACCGAGGTCTGGCTCGGGACCTGGTCCATCAAGGACATCGTCGCCCACATCTCCGGCTGGCATCGCGAGATGGGCCCGGCGCTCGAGCGGCTGGCCCGGGGGGAGAAGCCCATCCCGGCCGGGGTCTCCTACGACGACGTCGACGCCTGGAACGCCCG
>DASUPA010000181.1:0-4863 GCA_036276335.1 Candidatus Methylomirabilota bacterium
CTGTGGCAGGCGGCGATGGCGGCGGCGGTGCGGATGGAGCACGGCGCGACCACCATGCCGGCGGTCCGGAAGGAGCCGGACGCGATGGAGGCGCCGATGTCCTTGACGTCGTACCGGTGCCCCGCCAGCGCCTCGACGTCGGCGATGCTGTAGTCGGTTTCCTCGACGATGGTCCGCTTGCCGGCGGCGGAGATGACCAGGTGCGTCTGCACCTCGGCGTGGCCGCGCAGGACCTCCAGCAGCCGGATCCCGTAGACCGACCCGCTGGCCCCGGTGATCCCGACCACGAGCCGCATCACAAGCGGAACCGCTTTCGGTACACCTCGCTGCGCGTCTTGTCGTAGAGGACTTCCCACTCACGGCTGCCCTCGGGCATGGGTCGCGAGTAGGAGGCGAGCGTCCTGCGGACCTCGGTGTCGATGGACTCCTCGAGCTTCGACTCGTCGGTGAGCACGCGGATGATCTCCGGCCGCACCTCGTCGGGCGCCTTCACGTGGACGCCGGGCAGCGCGCCGAGTTCCTTCACGATGAGGTCCGCCAGGTAGAAGATGCGCTCACGGCTCATGCGCATCAGAGGACGAACCCCCGATCTTTCGCGAGCTTCTCCTTCACCTTGCCGAGGAGCTGGCGGTAGTCCGCCGCGGAGTCCTTGATCATCTTGGCGTGGTCGAGCAAGAGCTTGCGCGCCTCGGCGTCGAGCGCCTCCTCGGCCGCCAGATTGCCCATCACCACGTGCCGGATGGCGGCGCGCGCCGCCGGCTCGTCGCGGATCTCGAGTACCTTGCGCGTCGTGAGTCGCTTGACGACCGCGTCGGCCATCCGTTCTGCGATCTCATCGCGTCGAGGCATAGGCACTTGAGAGTAAGGCGCGCGCCGCGGGGTGTCAAGAAACGGCAGGGATTACAAAGGTCATTCGCGTGCCGCGACCGCCGGCGCGCTCGGCACGGATGCTGCCCCCGTGCGCCTCGACGAGCGACTTCACGACCGCCAGCCCCAGCCCGGTGCCGCGATCGAGCCGCGCCGTGGCCGGCGATCGGTAGTACGGCTCGAAGATCCGCGGCAGGTCGTCGGCCGGCACGCCGGGCCCTTCGTCCTCGACGTCGACGGCGACGGCGCCTCGCTCCGGCCGCGCGCGCACCCGCACGCACGTGCCCGGCGGCGAGTACTTGAGGGCATTCGAGATGAGGTTCTTGAGCACGCGATCGAGCGCGTCGGCGTCGGCATCGATCCGTGGCAGCGTCCCGTCGACGTGCAGCTCCAGCCGGTGCGTCGTGCGCGTGCGGCGGAAGACGTCCACGGCGCCGGCGATGACCGGGGCCGGGTCGAGCGGCGCGCACCGCAGCGCCAGTGGCAGTCCGCGCTCGAGGCGCGCGATGTCGAGGAAGTCGGCCACGATGCGCCCGAGCCGCTCCGTCTCCGCGCGCATGATGTCGGCGACGCGGCGCACCTCGCACGGGGCGAAGGGGCGCGTGGCGAGCAGCTCGCTGAAGCCCTGGATGGCCGTGAGCGGCGTCCGGAGCTCGTGCGAGGCGAGCGCGACGAGCTCCGACTTCAGGCGGTCCATCTCGGCCAGGCGCGCGGTCGCCTCCCCGACCTTGCGTTCCAGCTCGTCGCCGAATCGCCGCTGACGGGCCGCGAGCCGCGCGTTGTCGAGCGCGAGCCCGAGCGCGGCGCCGAGGCCGGCCAGCGCCTCCCGCTCGTCACGGCCGATGTCGGCCCGCCGCTCGAGCGCCATCGCGCCGATCGTCACCCCGCCCGTCGTGAGCGGAACGACCAGCACCCGCCGCGGCCGGGAGTCCAGGCCGGCGTCCGGGACGAAGACGGCTTCGCCCGAGGCCACGACGCGCGCCGCGAGCGACGCGGGGTCCAGCCGCTCCGCGCCGCAGACGATGGGTCCGTCCGGCTCCACGAGCACCAGGCCCAGCGCATCGCCGCCGAGCCGGTACTCCAGCACGGCCCGCAGCCGTCCGAGGACGACCGGCAGCGGCGCCCCGTCGGCAACGGCGCGCTGCGCCGCGAGCAGGGCCTCGTACCGGCGGCGCTGACACCGCGCGTGGACGGCGAGGGCTCCCGTCAGCGGTCCGGCCACGACGAGCATGGCGATCGTCACCACGCCGTCGACGACCGCCCGCGTCGCGCCGGCGCGCTCGATCTCGCGCAGCACGAGCGGTCCGAACAGGAGCACGGCGCCGAGCCCGGCCAGCACCCCGCCGCCGACGCCGGACCGCACTCCCGCGACGACGGCCGGCAGGAGATACAGGTGTCGCCATGGCGTGGCGGGACGCGGGTCGACGACGGCGACGAGCACGGTGACGGCCACGAGGAGCAGCGCGGCGATCACGTCAGCGCACGTGGTGGAGCAGCCGGTACACGACGAAGAAGACCACACCAGCGACGAACCCGGGCACGACACTGCCGCTCTGGCGGTAGAGCCAGCAGTTGCCGACGCTCAGCAGGGCGATGTAGAACGCCGCGCCGGCGGCGACCTCCAGGGTGCCCGGCAGGAGCGGATCCAGCAGGTATCGGGCCACGCACGCGCCCGTCGACAGCGCCGCCGCGGCCCCGAACGGCCAGCGCCGGTGCCCGCGGTCGAGCAGCGCTCCGCGAAAGAAGCACTCCGCCGCCAGGACGTTGGCACCGACGTCGTACGCGAGCCACGGGGCGAGCGCGAGCGGCGCCGGCGGGCCGACGCGGTAGCCGAGCGTGAGCGAGGCCGTGATGGTGAGGTGGAGGCCCAGGAGCCCGCCGAGGGCGGCGCCGGCCGCGACGAGCCCGGCGCCGGGGAGCTTCGCGAGACCGAGGCCCTCCAGCTGCGCGCGGCGCCGCCACAGCCAGAGCGGCGCCCAGAGATACGCGGCGGCGCCGACCGGCGCGACGGCGGCACCCGCGGCGCCCCCGAGCGCAGCGACGGCGATCCCGACGGGCGGCAGCCCGGCAGAGCGCCCGGGGCGGGTCGCCGTCCACGCGACCGCGGTGGCGAGCAGCGCGCCCTGCGCCGCGCCCCCGCCGGCAGCGCGGGCAAGGGCGTCCGGCACCAGCCCCGCCGTCGCCGCCGTCCACGTGCCCATCGCCGCCAGCGCCAGGACGACGAGCAGCACGACCGGTGTCCCGTCCAGGAAGCGGGTGCCCGGGGCCGCGTGTGGGTGGGCGAGCGCATACATCACGCCGCGCCCGCGTGGACGACGTCCACGCATGCGGCCACGACGTGCTCGTCCAGCGTACGGCCGGCCTCGCCGGTCAGGTACGCCAGTGCCGCGGACCGGCGGAGCGCGGGCCGGTAGGGCCGCGTCGACGTGAGCGCGTCGAACACGTCCGCCACCGCGACGATGCGCGCCCCGAGCGGAATCGCGTGGGCGGCGAGCCCGTCGGGGTAGCCGGAACCGTCCCACCGCTCGTGATGGTGGCGAATGACGGGCGCCGCGCGGGCGAAGAACTCGAAGGGCGCCACGATCTGCGCGCCGATCACCGGGTGGCGACGCATCGCCTGCCACTCGTCCGCGGTGAGCGGGCCGGACTTGCCGAGCGCGGACTCGGGCACTCCGATCTTTCCGATGTCGTGCAGCAGTCCCGCCTCACCGACGGCGGCCACGTCCTCGCTGTCGAGCCCGAGCGCCACCGCGATGCGCCGGCTGAGCTCGGCGACGCGCTCCGAGTGCCCGCGCGTGTACGCGTCCTTCGCCTCCAGCGCGTTCGCGAGCCCGAGCAGCGACTGGAAGATGGACCGCTGGAGCTGCTGGTACAGGCGCCGGACGTCGTCGGCGTAGCGCAGCGACTGCTGATACGCCGCCTGCAGCCGCCGGTAGTCGCCCGGATCCGACGGCGCTACGCGGGTGGCCATGCCAGTCGCGGCATGAGGCGCTCGACCAGGGAGAGCAGGCGCACCGGGGAGAACGGCTTGGTCAGGTAGTCCGTGGCGCCGGCGCTGAAGCCGCGCGCGATGTCGTCCTGCTGGGCGGCGGCGGTGAGCATGATGACCTTCGTGGCCGCCAGCCGCGGGTGCTTGCGAAGCCGGCGGCAGACCTCGAGCCCGCTGACGTCTGGCAGATGAACGTCCAGCAGCACGAGATCGGGACCGAGCGCCTCCGCGATGGCGAGCGCGCCGCGCCCGTCCGCCGCGTCGAAGACGCGCACGCGATCGTCCTCGAGAGTGACCCGGACGAGCTCGACCACGTGCGGCTCGTCGTCGGCGATGAGGATGCTCAGCATGCCCGTGACAGAGCGCAAGCGCCGTACCACGGGGAACGTGCGGCGGGACGCGCTGTTAGCGCGCGCGGGGCGGATTCACTGCCCAGCCGGCCAGGCAGTGCGCCCGGCCTGCTGGGCAGTCACGGTCAGCGGCCGCGGCCGGCGACCTGAAGGCGGATCAGCGCCCGCGCGAGGGCGGCGGCCGCGCGGGTGTAATCGATCTCGTCCTGGGACCGGCCCGAGAGCCGCTGCTCCGCGCGGTCGCGGGCACGCTCGGCGCGCGCCCGATCGATCTCGCCGGGCAGCTCCGCGGCGTCGGCGAGCACGATGACCTTGTCGTTGCGAACCTCGGCGAAGCCGCCGGCGACCGCCACGTGCCGCTCCTCGCGCCCGTTGCGATACGTCAGCTCGCCGATGCCCAGTGTCGCCAGCAGCGGGGCGTGGCCGGGCAGCACGCCGAAGTATCCCTGGCTGCCGGGGATCACGACCTCGTCGACCACCTCGGCCACGACCATCCGCGTCGGCGTCGCCAGCTCGAGCGTGAGGCGATCGGCCACCTAACCCTCGCCCCGCAGCTTCTTGGCCTTGTCGATGGCCTCGCCGACGTCGCCCACCAGATAGAACGCCTGCTCCGGCAGCTCGTCGTGCTTGCCCTCGACGATCTCCTTGAAGCTCCTC
>DASUPA010000182.1:0-2992 GCA_036276335.1 Candidatus Methylomirabilota bacterium
CAGCGCCGTGCAGCTCTGCGGGGCACGCTTCGGCGCGTTGCACCGCTTCGACGGCGAGCGGCTGCACCTGGTGGCGCACCACAACCTGACGCCCGAAGCGCTGGAGGCATTGCAGCGCGCGTACCCGATGGCGCCCAGCCGGACCCACGTGTCGGGGAGGGCGATCCTCGACCGGGCGGTCGCCGAGATCCCGGACGTGCTGGAGGATCCCGAGTACCAGCACGACCTGGCGGTCCAGGCGGACTGGCGCGGTCTTCTCGCCGTCCCGATGCTGCGGGCGGACGGCAGTCCCATCGGGGCGATCGTCATCCAGCGACGCGAGCCGGGCCGATTCGCGGCGGGCCACGTCGAGCTCCTCAAGACCTTCGCCGACCAGGCCGTCATCGCCGTCGAGAACGTCCGCCTGTTCACGGAGCTCGAGGCGCGCAACAGCGAGCTGCGAGTGTCGCTCGAGCAGCAGACGGCGACCAGCGAGCTGCTCAAGGTGATCGGCCGCTCGACCTTCGATCTTCAGCCGGTCTTCGAGACGCTGGCCGAGAACGCGACCCGGCTGTGCGAGGCAGAGCGGGCGTTCATCTGGCGCCCCGACGGTGACGTCCTCCGCGCCGTGGTGATCCACAACGCGCCGCGCGTGCTGAGGGAGTTCGCCGAGCGGAATCCGGTCCGGCCGGGACGCGGCAGCAGCACCGCGCGCGCCGCCCTCGAGCGACGCACCGTCCACATCCCCGACGCGCTCGCCGATCCCGAGTACACGTTCGGCATGCGAGACGTCGATCCCATCCGCACGGTGCTTTCCATCCCGATGCTCCGGGCAGGAGAGCTCCTCGGCGTGATTGCCATCTACCGCCTCGAGGTGAAGCCGTTCACCGAGAGCCAGATCGCCCTGATGGAGACCTTCGCCGACCAGGCGGCCATCGCCATCGAGAACGCGCGCCTGCTCAGCGAGCTGAAAGCCCGCACGGACCAGCTCACGCGCTCGGTCCAGGAGCTGCGCGCGCTGGGTGAGGTCAGCCACGCGCTCAGCTCCACGCTCGACCTCGAGACCGTCCTCAGCACGATCGTCTCCCGCGCCAGCCAGCTCGCCGGCACGGACTCGTGCACCGTCTACGAGTACGACGAGCAGGCCGGGGAGTTCCTGTTCCGCGCCACCCACAACCTCGCCCAGGACGTGGTCGCGGTGGCGCAGCGCGCGCCGATCCGGCGCGGCGAGGGCGTCGCCGGACGCATGGCCGAGACGCTCGAGCCGGTCCAGGTGCCCGACATCGCCGCGCCGGGCGCGTACAGCGGCCCCCTCCGGGACGTGCTGTTGCAGACGGGCGCCCGCGCCCTCCTCGGCATCCCCCTGCTGCGCGAGGGTCATCTGATCGGCGGGCTCACCGTCACCCGGAGGACGCCGGGCGAGTTCTCGGGCGAGATCGTGGAGCTGCTGAGGACCTTCGCCACGCAGTCGGCGGTGGCCATCCAGAACGCGCGCCTGTTCCGCGAGATCGAGGACAAGAGCCGCCAGCTGGAGCTCGCCGACCGCCACAAGTCCGAGTTCCTGGCCAACATGTCGCACGAGCTCCGCACGCCGCTCAACGCCATCATCGGCTACAGCGAGATGCTCCAGGAGGACGCCGCCGACCTCGGGGCCGAGCAGTTCACCGACGACCTCAAGAGGATCCACGCGGCCGGCAAGCACCTGCTGGAGCTGATCAACGCCGTGCTCGACCTCTCCAAGATCGAGGCCGGCAAGATGGAGCTCTACCTCGAGACCTTCGAGGTCGCCGGCCTCGTGAAGGACATCGGCGCCGTGATGCAGCCGCTGGCCGCGAAGAACGCGAACCGCCTGGAGCTGCGGTGCCCGGAGGACGTGGGGACGATGCGGGCCGACGTGACGAAGGTGCGCCAGGCGCTCCTGAACCTGCTCAGCAACGCGTGCAAGTTCACGGAGCGCGGGACGATCACGCTGGCCGTGTCCCGCGAGGCGCTCGACGGCCAGGATTCCATGGTCTTCACGGTGCGCGACACGGGCATCGGCATGACGCCCGAGCAGCTGGCGCGGCTCTTCGAGGCGTTCTCCCAGGCCGACGCCGCCACCACCCGGAAGTACGGCGGCACCGGCCTCGGCCTGGCGCTGAGCCGGCGGCTCTGCCGGATGATGGGCGGCGACGTCAGCGTCGAGAGCGAGGCGGGTCGCGGCAGCACCTTCACGATCCGGCTGCCGGCCTGGGTGACGGAGGCGCGCGAGCCGAGCGCGGCCCCGGCCGCGCCGGCGGCGGCCGCCCCGGCGCCGCTCGGGACCGTGCTCGTGATCGACGACGAGGCCCCGGTGCGGGACCTGATGCAGCGCTTCCTGGTCAAGGAAGGTTTTCGCGTCGTGATCGCGGCCAGCGGCGACGAGGGCCTGCGGCGGGCGCGGGAGCTGCACCCCGACGCGATCACGCTGGACGTCATGATGCCCGGCATGGACGGCTGGGCCGTGCTCGCGGCGCTGAAGGCGGATGCCGCCGTGGCCGACATCCCGGTCATCATGCTGACGATCGTGGACCACCGGAACCTGGGCTACGCGCTCGGCGCCGCCGACTACCTCACCAAGCCAATCGACCGCGAGCGGCTCGTGGCGGTGCTGAAGAAGTATCGCCGCGATCTGCCCGTCCTCGTCGTGGACGACGACGCGGTCCTGCGCGAGCTGCTCGCCCGGACGCTCGCGGCAGCCGGGTACACGGTGGTCGCCGCGGAGAACGGGCGCGTCGCACTCGAGCGCCTGCGTGAGCTGTCGCCGAGCGTCATCCTGCTCGACCTGATGATGCCCGAGATGGACGGCTTCGAGTTCCTCGCCGCGCTCCGCGGCCACGAGGCCTGGCGGGATATCCCGGTCGTCGTCATCACGGCCCGTGATCTGTCAGGTGAGGACCGGGCGCGGCTCAACGGCCGCGTGGAGCGGATCCTCCAGAAGGGCGCGTACGGGCGCGAGGCGCTGCTCACGGAAGTGCGGACCCTGGTGGCGTCC
>DASUPA010000183.1:0-5737 GCA_036276335.1 Candidatus Methylomirabilota bacterium
GGCCGTGACGCTGATGGCGCTGCTGCGCCGCCTCGTCGGCGAGCTCGGACTGGCCATCATCCTCATCGAGCACAACATGCGCGTGGTCATGGAGGTCTCCGACCGCGTCGCCGTCCTCGACCACGGCGAGAAGATCGCCGACGGGCCGCCGCGCGCGGTCCAGGCGGATCCGCGCGTCATCGAGGCGTACCTCGGTCGGCGCGCCGCCGCCCGGGCCGGATCCTGAGTGCTACGGCTGGACGGTCTCGACGTCTACTACGGCGAGATCCACGCGCTTCGCGGGGTGGCGCTGGAGGTCCGCGAGCGAGAGATCGTCGCCCTGCTCGGCAACAACGGAGCGGGCAAGAGCACCACGCTGAAGACGGTCTCCGGGCTGCTGCGTCCTCGCCGCGGGACGATCACGCTCGAGGGCCGCCCGCTGGCGGGCGTCTCGGCCCACGAGGTCGTGGCCCGCGGGATCGCGCACGTGCCGGAGGGACGGCGGATCTTCAATCGCCTCAGCGTGCGCGAGAATCTCTCGATGGGCGCCTACCTGCGCCGCGACCGCGGCATCGCCGGCGATCTCGACCGGGTCTTCGACCTCTTTCCCCGCCTCAAGGAGCGTATCGCCCAGGTGGCGGGCACCCTCTCGGGCGGCGAGCAGCAGATGCTCGCCATCGGCCGGGCGCTCATGGCGAATCCCCGGCTGCTGCTGCTCGACGAGCCCAGCATGGGCCTCGCGCCGGTGCTCGTCGAGCAGATCTTCGCCACCATCGACTCCATCAACCGTCAGGGCACGACGATCCTGCTCGTGGAGCAGAACGCGGCCATGGCCCTGTCCATCGCGCACCGCGGCTACGTGATCGAGACGGGCTCGATCGTCCTCGCGGGCTCCGCGGCCGAGCTGGCCGGGAACGCGGACGTGCGCCGCGCCTACCTGGGGGAGTGAGCGTATGCGGACCGAGGGTGTCCACTTCGAGGAGCACGCCGTCGGCGCCGTCTACCGGACGCTGGCGCGGACGGTGTCGGAGACCGACATCGTGAACTTCGTGAATCTCTGCGGCTTCACCGAGCCGCTCTTCTACGACATGGAGTTCGTCAAGCGCGAATCGGTCTTCGGGCGCCGGGCGGCGCCCGGCGCCCTCACGTTCGCCCTCTCCGAGGGCCTCGTCATGCAGACGGGCCTGATCCACGGGACCGGCATGGCGTGGCTCGGCGGAGAGGTCCGCGTGGTGGCGCCGGTGCTGGAGGGCGACACCATCCGCGTGGAGGTCGAGGTCGTCGACAAGCGCGAGACGAAGAAGGCCGACCGCGGCATCGTGACCTACCGGCATCGCGTGCTGAACCAGCGCGACGAGGTCGTGCTGGAGCTGAAGATCCAGCGCATGATCCGCCGGAAAGCGGCGGCATGAGCGACCCCGGCCGCATCGTCCAGATCAGCGTGTCGAGCGGCGGCGTCCCCAAGCGCCCCGTCGACGCCGCACGGGTGACGCCGGCGGGCGTGCAGGGAGACGCCCATCGTGATCACGCCCACCACGGAGGACCCGACCGCGCCGTGTGCCTCTACGCGATGGAGGCGATCCGGGCGCTCGCCGCGGAGGGTCACGCGGTACAACCCGGAACGCTGGGCGAGAACGTGACGGTGGAGGGCCTGGACTGGCCGGCGATCGAGCCCGGCGCCCGCCTCCGCCTCGGAGACGAGGTGCTGCTGGAGATCACGCGGTACACGTCGCCATGCGTCAACATCCAGGCCGTCTTCGCGGGCGGCGACTTCGGCCGCGTCTCGCACAAGCGCCACCCGGGCTGGAGCCGCCTCTACGCGCGCGTGCTGCGCGAAGGAACCATCCGCCCGGGCGATCCGGCGCGGCTCGTGAGGTGAGCCCGGGTCAGCGCGGACCGGGGCTCTCGCGCATCTCCAGCACGAGCGCCTGGAGCACCAGCTGGAAGCCGACGATGAATGGCAGCACGCTCAGCATGACGGTACCGGTCGACGCGAACCGGTTGAGCCGCCAGGACTGCACCCACGTGTAGCCGCCGAAGCAAATGCCGAAGAGCAGCAATGGAATGCCGGCGAGCATGAACAGGGCGACCGGAGAGAAGTCCCGCAGGACGTACTTGCGATAGAAGCGTGACCAGTAACCGCGGAAGAGATGGAAGGGGAACGACACCAGCACGCGGCCGATGCTCATCGACGACCGCTCGTCGCCGTAGCGGGCCGGAATCGCAACGTCGGCCACCGGCACGTTGAAAACGTTCAGATTGATGAGCATGTCGTTCTCGAAGAACCATCGACGCGAGAGCCGGTGTAGCTCGAGCAGCCGCAGCGCCGACGAGGCGATCGCCACGTAGCCGTTCTGCGGATCGAAGACGTGCCAGTAGCCCGACGCGAGCTTGGTCAGGAACGTGAGCGAGAAGTTGCCGACCAGCCGGTGCCGGGGCATGGCGGCCAGCTCGCGCGCGAACAGGAACCGGTTGCCCTTGGCGTAGCCGCACCGGCCCTCGACGATCGGGTCGAGCAGGCGCGGCAGCATCGCCGGGTCCATCTGGCCGTCGCCGTCCATCTTGACGACGATGCCCTCTCCCGCCGCGAGCGCGTCGGCAAAGCCGGTGACCATCGCGGCGCCGACCCCTTGGTTGACGTCGTGCCGGAGCACCCGCACGCGCGGGTCGCCGGCGCCCCGGGCGGCGTCCGCCGTCGCGTCGCGGCTCGCGTCGTCGACGACGGTGATGGCGTCGACGAAGTCCGGCACCGACTTCAGCACGGCGGCGATACGGGGCGCGACGTTGTACGCGGGAATCACGACGTGCACTCGCGTCTCACGATACACGGCAGGCTCCCTCCGGCGTCTTGCGCCCGCTGAACAGCATCGTCTCCGTCCGCCCGGGCCGCGTCCAGGACACCGGCTCCGCCAGCGCCAGCACCAGCGCCGGCGCCATCATGAGCGCGGCCGCGCACCGTCGCGCCAGCGCGCCGAGCGGCGTGCCCCGCCCGTACGACATCGTCGTCGCCGCCGACGGCAGGATCGAGAGCACGAGATCGCCAGCGCGTTCCGCGAGCGGAGCCGGCGCGCTCGCGATGTCATTGAAGCCGCACCGCCGAAGCATTCGCACGACACCGTCGAACGACGGGATCGAGACGTGGCGCGGCGCCTCGGTCACCGCGCCCCAGCGGGCGCCGAGGAGACGCGCGTAGGCGCTGTCGATGACCGGGACACCGACCACCACGACGCCGTCGGGACGCAGCACCTCACGGATCCGGCTCAGCATCGCGGCCGGATCGAGGATGTGCTCCAGCACGTTGATGAGGACGACGGCATCGTACCGATCGCGCTCCAGCGGCGCCGTCTCGACGCTGCCGTGCAGCACCGGCAGCCCGAAGCACTCCCGCGCGTAGGCGGCGTCCGCCGCCGACAGCTCGACGCCCTCGACGTCGTAGCCGGCGTCACGGAAGTGAGCCAGCAGCAGTCCCGAGCCGCACCCGACCTCGAGGAGCCGCCCGCGGGCGAGGCGCGTCAGCCGGCGGAAGATCGCCACGCGACGCCGGTACGTGGGCGCGTAGAAGACCCGCCACTCCAGCGCGGCCAGGGCCGCGCGGAGACCCGGGCGCCGTTCCGCGGCGCGCCGGAACGTGTAGTGGCGAGGATAGAGTTCGGCCACGGTGTCGGCCGGGGGAGGCGCCTCGAGCGTCGCCGAGCCGCAGTCCCCGCAGCCGAGGAACCGGTAGACGCCGCCGGCGACCCCGAACCGATCCCGGACGCGCTCGTAGAGCGGGCCGAGCTCGGACGAGCCGCAGATCAGGCACCGCATCAATCCTTCAGCGCCAGCTCGCGAACGCCGAGGCGGTGGGGCCGGATGGCGCGCCACCATTCCAGCGTCGTCATCCTTCGGAGCGCCCGCTGACGGCGACGGCGCGCGAGCATGGCGGGCGCGTGAGCGATGGCGGCCGCCCACGCCCGCACCAGCAAGGCCGCCATCGCCGTCCCGGACGTGCGCTCCGCGAGCCGCGCCGCCGCGCCTCGTCGGGTCACCGCGCCCCACGCCTGCAGCGCGTAGCGCGCGGCCGTGTACGGCACGCTCGCCAGGATGGCGCTCGCGGGAAAGCACTTCAGCAGGACCCAGCAGCGGTTGCGCTCGACCTGGAAGGCCTTGAACGTCGAGTAGGGCCCCGTCGATCTGGAGTACGCGTGGTGGACGACGGCGGTCGGCACGTAGCGGCACGTCCAGCCGGCCAGCCGCCCCCGGAGCCCGAGGTCCGAGTCCTCGCAGTAGGCGAAGAAATCCTCGTCGAAGAGCCCGATCTCGTCGAGCATCGCCCGCCGGTACAGGGCCGCACACCCGCTCGGAATCAGCGCCTCTTCGGCGTGCGCATAGGTCTCGTCGTCGCGCTCGAGACGGCCGCGACCGCGGCCGATGCCGTCGGCGGACATCAGCAACCCGGCGCTGTCGATCAGGCCGTCGGCGCCGAGGATGAGGACCTTCGAGGCGCACATGCCGACGCGCGGGTCGGCCTCCGCGGCCTCCACGAGCGCGCGGATCCACTCCGGCTGCGCCACCGCGTCATTGTTGAGGAGCGCCACGTACGCGCCCGTCGCGGCGCGGATCCCCAGGTTGTTGCCGCCCGCGAACCCGAGGTTCACCGGACTCTCGATCAGCGTGACGCAGTCGCGATAGCGCGCCCGGAGCAGCGCACGAGAGCCGTCGGTCGAGCCGTTGTCCACGACGATGATCTCGAGCCTGGGCCAGGTCTGCGCGCGCAGCGAGGCGAGGCATGCGTCGAGGCAGTCGGCGCCGTTCCAGTTGACGACGACGGCGGACACCAGCGGCGGCCCGGGCTCCGGCGATAGCATCGCGCACGGCTACTATAGCGCGCCGACGCCGGATCACCGTCGCACCATGACACCCGGCCAGGCGGTCAGCGAGGGCGACCACCGAGCCTCTGACGCACCTGCCACGCCGCGTAGCTGCGCGGCTCGAGCCGGACGAACGTCTCGAAGTGCCGACGGGCCGCTGCCGCGTTCCCGCGGCGGTCGTCGACCAGCGCCAGCCCGTAGTGCGCCGCGGCGGCGTTCGGGTCGATCGCCAGCGCGGCCCGATACGCCGAGATCGCGTCGTCCAGCCGGCCGAGCGCCGCGTAGGCATGTCCGAGCCCGGCCCGGGCCCTGGCGTCAACCGGGTCGAGCGTCACCGCCGCCTCCAGCTCGGACGCCGCCGTCGCGGCGCGGCCCTCGCGCAGCAGGGCGCGCCCGCGGCCGCTGTGCTCCCGCGCCCGCGACAGCACCCGGGCGCGCTCGAGCGCGGCAATGGCGTCCCGCACGCCGTCGGCGTCACCACGCCGCCGGTAGGCCTCCACGAGCGGCGGGAACAGCGGCGCCAGCGCCGGGTCCCCGCGGCGGGCACGCTCGAGGTACCGGACGGCGTCCGCATCCCGTCCGGCGTTGAGCGCCACGACGCCGGCGTGGTACGCCATCATCGGCGCGTCCGTCTCGGCCAGGAGTCGGTCGTAGGCCCGCAGCGCGTGGTCGAAGTCCCGCTTGCCGCTCGCAGCCAGCGCCTCGCCCTGGAGCGCGTAGAGTCGTCCCGGCCCCTCGCGCACGGACGTGAAGCGGGCGAGCGCGCCGTCCCAGTCGCGCGCGTGGAGCGCCACCGCGCCCGCGAGCGTCTGCGCGACAGCGGACCCCGTGTCCCGCGCGTTCCGGGAGACCTCGGCCATGACGGCATCCACCGGGGCGCCCGACTCCAGGGCCCGGGCCAGGGCGGC